>JADGBP010000100.1 GCA_015231395.1 Desulfamplus sp.
TATCAGCGGCTTGAAAGGACGATTTTTTAAAGGTGTTATGAAAACAAAAACATCTTTAATTGGTATTCTGGATATTGAAGAGGTATTAAAGGACTGAAAAAGCAGGGGAACGTCTCTTCAAAATAAATACCCATCTCAGACAGATCCTTGGCAAGTTCATCAATACCCTGATGCATTGTTCTTAAGCCGGATTCGAGAAATTCGTGGTCATCAAGGGCAGCAGTAGCAGCCACCTGAGCAAGAGAATTGACGTTAAATGGCTGCCTTATCCTGTGCAGTATTGATGCAATTTGAGCATCCATTACACCATATCCCACCCTGAATCCAGCAAGTCCATATGCTTTGGAAAAAGTGCGAAGAGATATTATTCGTGAATCAGACAAAGGGTTTTTCAGACTGTTAAATATATCCGGCTCTCTTGCAAATTCTATATACGCCTCATCTACTATTACCATCACATCTGCAGGAATTTGTAACATGAACACATTAAATTCTTCTGTTGTAAAATAGCTTCCTGTAGGATTGTTGGGGTTAGTTAGAAAAATCATGGCGGTTTTTTCTGTGACTGCCTGTGCCAGAGCATCAAGATCAATGGAAAGTCCTTTCAAGGGTATCATGACAGGAACTCCACCCGATGTTTTGACTGAAATTTCGTACATCAGAAATGAGGGTAGAGGCATTAATGCCTCTCTGCCAGAGCCAAGAAAGGCATGGGCAAGCAGTGCGATTATGTCATCAGAACCATTGCCCACAATCACATTTTCATGCCCAACCTTAAAACGATCTGCCAGCTTGTCTGTCAATCTGAAGACACTGCCGTCAGGATACCTGTTCATGGTGGCAAGATGGTCAGCCATTGCTTTGACAGCCAATGGAGAAGGTCCTACAGGATTTTCATTGGAAGCCAATTTTACAATATTTTTAATGCCATACTCCCGTTCAAGTGCATCAATTGGCTTGCCGGGTTCATATGGTTTTATTGACATGATATAATCAGGAACATTGAGTTTCATAAAAAGCTCCAAAAACAGTCGGGGTTTCACGTTGTCATTTTCATTATTCGGGGTGGATGAATCAAACAATGCCCGTTTAATGTGAAAAACAAAATAATTTATGGTGATTTTAATTCTTTGTCAACTTTTTTGATTGAATATCTGTTAAAACACTTTAAATCAAAGCAGTTAAATCATTAAAGACATACATTAAAATTATAAACGCTCATGACTGGATTCCAGCCCCCCGATCATGAAAAGCAAATGTGTTTTCATGGCAAAACGGAACATTTTATTTATTTGAATATTTTTCTATTCAGGACACAAATATGCTTAATAACTCAAACCTTGAGGTCATAACCGGCCTTGAAAACTTATGCCGAAACCCCAGAGAGAAGGTGAAAAAAAAACGGTTGGGACTTCTTGCAAATCCTGCCTCAGTTGATAAAAATTTCAGGCATGCTTCAAATCTCATAAATCAAATATATCCTGGGCAGCTCAAAGCTCTTTTTTCGCCTCAACATGGTTTTCATGCAGAAAAACAGGACAACATGATAGAGTCAGATCATGAATTGGATCCTGTCCTTAAAATTCCAATATTCAGCCTTTACAGCAATACACGAATTCCTACAAAGGAGATGTTTGATTTAATTGACACTCTTATTGTTGATATTCAGGATGTGGGCACACGGGTATATACATTTATTTATACCATATCCTACTGTCTTGAAGCTGCGGCAGAGTATGGCAAGGAGGTAGTTATTCTTGACCGTCCCAATCCGTTAGGAGGAATGGCTGTGGAAGGCAATCTGTTGAAAAAAGAGTATGCATCCTTTGTGGGAAGATTTCCCATACCCATGAGACATGGGCTTACGGTTGGAGAAATTGCAAGCCTTTTTAATTCTAAATTTATTACAGGATCGAATTGTTTGGCAACAGCGGAGCATATTACAAAAATAAATAATTTAACGGATGCCGATTGTTTTACAAAAACAAATTGTTCGACTGATACTGATTGTTTTGTAAAAACAGATTGTTCGACTGATACTGATTGTTTTGTAAAAACAGATTGTTCGATAGATACCGATTTTTTTAAAAAAATGGATTGTTTGACAGGCAAGGGTTGTGATTTAACGGTCATTCCCATGAAGGGCTGGAATAGAAATATGCTTTTTTCAGATACCAATCTGCCATGGATCCCACCGTCACCGAACCTTCCCAATCCATATTCTGCTTTAGTATATCCGGGGCAGGTTATCTGGGAAGGAACTAATGTTTCTGAAGGAAGAGGCACTACACAGCCCTTTGAGATATTTGGTGCCCCTTTTATAAATACGGATAAAATTCTTTGTGCAATTTCTAATCAAAAGACAGAACAGTATTGTTCGTCAGATAGAGTCCATATTCAAGGTGCTGTGTTAAGAACTATTGCATTTCAGCCCACGTCCGGGAAATGGCAGGGTGAGGTATGCCGAGGATTTCAGATTCATGTGGTTTCTCCTGAGCTGTTTAAACCATATAAAACCTCGTTGCTGCTGCTTCAACAGATTATCAAGCACCATTCCGATCAGTTTAGGTGGAAAGAACCTCCCTATGAATATGAATATGTCAAACTTCCGATTGATCTTATACTGGGAGATAAAGCATTACGGGAATCTATTCAAAATCTTGAAAACCTTGATACCATTGAAGCTTCCTGGCAGAAAGAACTTGATGAATTTAAAAAGATCAGCAGGGAATTTTATCTTTATGCCTGAAAAAAATACCATAGCCATAACAAACAATCTGCTTGAAAATAACGCCATAGCTACACCAAGCAATCTGCTTGAAAAGAACTCTATCGCAACAACAAGCAATCTGCTTGAAAATAACGCCATAGCTACACCAAGCAACCTGCTTGAAAAGAACTCTATCGCAACAACAAACAACCTGCCTGAAAAGAACTCGATAGCCCCCCCAGCAAGCAATATTAAGGGGAAAAACAATATTTCCGAAAATACTATAATCATATATACAGACGGAGCATCATCTGGGAATCCAGGACCCGGAGGAATTGGGGTGTATCTTAAATTCAGGGAGCATGAAAAAGAGATATCTGAATCCATTGGTCATACCACCAATAACATTGCAGAGTTGACGGCAATTCAAAGGGCTCTTCTTGAACTTAAAAGGCATGATTTACCGGTTAGGCTCTACACAGACAGCAGTTACGCTCTTGGGATACTGACAAAAGGATGGAAAGCTTCTAAAAATCAGGAGCTTGTTGCAGATATCAGAAAGCTGATCGGAAAATTCAAGGATATCAGATTTATCAAAACAAAAGGTCATGCTGGAATTGAAGGCAATGAAAGAGCAGATACCCTTGCCACTCGTGCCATAAAAAAATAAGAATTGACAATTACGAACTGACAACAAGAACTGAATTTATCGAAATATGAAACACTCTAAAAATATTAATAAAAAAAAAATTAACAAAAGCAATATCAATGGAAGAAATATCAACGAAAAAAAACAGCCTGCAAAAAAGCTGAGGGGAAAAACAGACACAACCGATTATTTGCCTTTAAACGCTGTGGTGGCAAATAAAAACGGTGATATCTTTGAACTTGAGGATTATGGTGCTGCTGCAATGAGCGGCAATGAGCTTGTTCTTATGACGAGAGCTCAAGCTATTGATATGCCTCATGGCAGTGAACTTATGATGCTTCCAAGCACCAAACCTTTAGTATTCAGCTTTGATAAAGGCAAATTTGAAGTTCTCCATGAAAATCCATATCAGCCCGGGGAGGAGATATTTCCAGTGGCAGTATTTAACTCCCCTGGATATGTGAACCGATATTTCTGTGCTTATGAACATTGTGAATCTGACTATATTCTCCCGTTATTTTCATATGGAGCATGTGGATGGGGGGATGGGGAATTCATGTCTGCGGCGTTATGTGTTGATACTGAACCGCGTCAGGATTTAAGGCTTATGCCTCATGAAGGAATTGTTTCAGGTGTTGAAGCCATGAGGCTCAAATATTCTGAAAATCGGCTTATGCGTCATTTAGAAAAATGTGCTCTTTCTTATGGCTGTCCTGCTGCGAAGAATTTTTTTTTAGGAAGATATGAAGCCCCAATACCTACATCAAAGATCTGTAATGCCAACTGTCTTGGCTGTATATCGCTTCAGATTGAGAACAATCTCATGGCGTGTCAGGATAGAATTTCATTTGTTCCAGAACCGTTGGAGATTGCACAAGTGGCTCTTGAACATCTGCCCAAAGTTAAAAACAGCGTTGCAAGCTTTGGGCAAGGTTGCGAAGGAGACCCATTAACCGCGTTTCATGTGATTGAACCAGCTTTAAGAATCATAAGAGAAAAGACAGATATTGGCACCATTAACATGAATACAAATGCAGGTATGTCTGATAAGTTGTCACGACTTTTTGACGCTGGGCTTGATTCTGTCAGGGTCAGCATGAACTCTGTCAGGGAGAATTGCTATACTGCTTACTTCAGACCTCGAAGCTACACATACAATGATGTTCTCAAAAGCATTGAAATTGCAGGTAACAAAGGCAAGTTTATCTCTATTAACTATCTGAACTGCCCGGGCTTTACCGATTCAAAGCAAGAGTTTACAGCACTTAAATCATTTTTGAGACATTATCCCGTGAACATGATTCAGTGGAGAAACATGAACTATGATCCTCTGAAATACCTTGACACCATGGAGCAGGTCTGTGGAAAAAGTTTAGCCCTTGGTATGGATCAAATCATCATAGAGCTTAAAAAAGAGTTTCCAAAGTTGATACATGGTTACTTTAATCCACCAAAGGAATTTTTCTATTGCTGATGAGTGGGTATTTGCTTCCGCTATTACTCCGCTATAGCAGCGATGGATGAGTATTTGAACGAAAAGTTGCCAATTGTGTAAGAGATAATTTTTCATGTCTATAGTTGAAATACTTCCAGCCGAGTGCTCTTATCGCGGCAAAATATAAATATGCCCAAGCTCTATACCGTTTGCGGTTTAAAATTCCACTTATCTTTTGACAATCATTGAGCATACTTCTGAGAAATTCTGCATCCGCAATCTTTCTGTCCTCTTCACAACCGCCTTGGGCATAACTTATATCGTGAACATTACATGAATATTTAAAAAAAATCGCGTGTTGAGGTTTGATCCATTCATTTTTCTCGCCGCATACATTGCTTATACAACTAATTTGTCTTTGAGATAAATCTTCAAACCTAAGATCATTATTTTCAAACCTAAGTTTATTATTCATAAAAACCTCCAAGAAATCCCCCTACCCTTCATTATAGGTAGAGATTGTTGACACATTTTCTTGCTACCCCCCCTACCCTTCGTTATGAGTAGAGATTTTTGATGCATTATCTTACTAACAATCCTCCTACTCTTTATGAGTAGGAGTTCTTAATATATTTTCTTGCTAAAATCGTGCCATACATTTCTAAAAGTCTTTACCTTACGGTCATATTTTTCCTGTCGTAATGTTCAAACAGCCCGAAATAATAGCACTAAAACCTATATTTATATTATCGTCCGGCATATCAAATATCTTGATAATTTTTACCATTAAAACGCATTTTGGTTTTCATGATCAGGGGTGACCAGATTCCGATCATGATCGTTTACCGTAAAAACACATTTTACCGTGAAAACACTTTATGATTTTTATTGTCGGGGGTGGCAAAAACTCTGCTATGAGCGTTTACCTTGAAAATACTCTTGTTTTCATCCTCGGGAGGGCGGCATCTACTTGTGTTCTCAAGTCTGTTTTTTTTCAGGTTGCAGACAATCCATTAATTGTGGTATTTGAGTTTTCATTATGAAACAATATTTAATAGACGGGCTTAGTTCCCATGATTATGAAAAATTAAAGAAATATTGCAATGAAACCTTTGGTCTTCCCTCACTTGGTTCAATTTACTGGGTTGAAATAGACCCGGTCATTCTTGATGAACAACAAAAAGCTCATGTGGAATGTCAGCCGCACTATTTTGCTTTTGAGCTTGAAAGCCAGCACCTTTCTTGTGAGCTGTTGGTTAGAATTAAAAAAAGTATAAAATGCGACTGCATGCACTATGCAGACCAAAAACAGAGGGAATGGATCATGAACATGGTTGACCGAATTCTTGACGCTCTTGACATCACCATATAGCCCATCAAAATAATCCATGTAAAATGCATTTTCACAGTAATCGGAGAATTTGAAAGCAATGCTGAAGATAATACCTCTTGGCGGTCTAGGTGAGATTGGTCTCAATATGATGGTGGTAGAATATGAAGAGACCATCTTTATTATTGACGCAGGGCTTATGTTTCCTGAAGATTACATGCTGGGTGTTGATATTGTCATTCCTGACATGGATTACCTGCGTGATAACAAGGATAAGGTTAAAGCCATTATTCTGACTCATGCACATGAGGATCACATCGGAGCAGTCACATACCTGCTCCGTGAAATATCTGTTCCGGTTTACGCCACTGCCTTTACATTGAGGCTTGTTCAAAATAAACTACAGGAGTTTGATCTTCACCATACTGCTGTTCTTAAACAGGTGCATCCAGGGGAGAGCATCTCCATCGATCCGTTTAACATTGAATTCATAAGGGTCAGCCACAGCACTGTAGATGGCGTGGCTTTGGCAATTCAGACACCCTTGGGATTAATTGTCCATACCGGCGACTTTAAAATCAACCACTGCTTTGAAGATGGCAATGTAACAGATATCTCCCGTTTTGCTCGTCTTGGTGAAGAGGGTGTGCTCGCACTTTTTTCTGACTCAACCAATGTTGAAAGAGAAGGCTACACCGACTCTGACCAGAAGGTGGGAGAAGCCCTTGCCCAGATTGTATCGGAGAGTAGTGGAAGAGTTATTATTGCCCTGTTTGCCTCGAATATCCTAAGAATCCAGCAGATCATAAATATTGCAATTCATGCACGCCGCAAGATTGTATTTAACGGAAGAAGCATTGAACAGACAGTAGCGGCTGCTAAAGATCTTGGCTATCTTTCCTATCCTGAGAAGATGACAATGGATGTCAAAAAGGTCAATTCCCTGCCAGACTCCGAGGTTCTCATCATTACTACCGGAAGTCAGGGCGAACCAATGTCAGCCCTTGCCCGCATGTCAACAGGATTCCACAAACAGGTGAACATACGAAGGGGAGACAGTGTCATTCTCTCCTCAAAATCAATCCCTGGCAATGAAAAAGCCATCTCCAACATTATCAACAATCTATACCGCAGAGGGGCAAGAGTGGTTTATGACAAGATTGCTCCTGTTCATGTGTCAGGTCATGCCTGTCAGGAAGAGCTTAAGCTGATGATAAGCCTTACCCGTCCTGAATATTTTATTCCTATCCACGGAGAATACAGACATTTAGTGACCCATGCACGTCTTGCTGAAAAACTTGG
>JADGBP010000101.1 GCA_015231395.1 Desulfamplus sp.
ACAGTGAGAATTCAAGCCATCAATATTAGAAGATGTAATGTGTTGAATTATCAGCATAAACAATATTTAAAGCAAATTTAGTGCCAATGTGTCAATTCCAAGAAAAACTATTTTTCGAAAACTCAAGTATGTAATAGAGCTTATTTTAGAAATGCGTAAACAGGGCTGGCTATGGACAGAAGAGTTTATCTGGCATAAAAAAAACTGTTATCCTGGCAAGTGGCCTAACCGTTTTCGTGATTCATGGGAAAGACTGCTTCAATTTAATAAACAACGTAAATTTAATATGTACCAAGAAGAAGTAATGGTTCCAATGGGCGATTGGGCAAATTCAAGACTAAAAAATCTTTCTGAAACTGATAAAATTCGTGACAACTCAAAAGTTGGAAGCGGGTTTGGTAAAAACATATCAAACTGGGTTAACAGAGATAAAGCCTATCCTACAAATGTTTTACATTTGGCAACCGAATGTAATAATAAAAAGCATAGTGCTGCTTTTCCTGAAGAGTTGCCTGAATGGTTCATCAAACTTTTTACAAAAAACAATGACACAGTTCTTGATCCTTTTATGGGGTCAGGGACAACTTTAACTGTCGCAAACCGGATGAGACGAAATTCAATAGGTATCGACATAGTTCCTGAATACTACGAAATGGTAAAAAAAAAGTTAAAACCGGTTGAATTATATTTATTCGAGTCAAAGGCACATTATGAAAAAACTGAATCCAAAAATAATATCTCAATACGTTGAACAAAATATTGGCACTTTTCACCAAAAGCGTATTAAAAGCATTGATGGATTGAAGTTATCAAAGGTTCTCAAACGGAAAAATCCTTATCTGTTTAAAGCAAAATACGTTATGACAGCCGAACAGATTGTGAAAGGGTTGGTGGATGCACATATTTCATCGAACGAAGAGACCGTTTTTGGCGACTGGTTAGAAGGACTTGCCATTTTCATCAACAACAAGGTTTATGACGGACGCAAATCAGGTATTACAGGCATTGATCTTGAGTTTGATATTGATGAAACAAGGAATGTAGTAACAATAAAATCAGGACCAAATTGGGGGAACAGTTCTCAGATAGCTAAAATGATAATAGACTTCAAAGTTGCTAAAAAGACACTGAGAACCAGTAATTCAGGATTGAACGTAGTTGCTGTAAACGGTTGCTGTTATGGAAGAGACAATAAGCCTGATAAAGGAGACTATTTTAAATATTGTGGTCAACTTTTTTGGCAATTCATATCTGGGGACAATGATCTATTTACAGAAATTATAGAACCACTCGGACATCAAGCCAAAGATAAGAATGACGAATTTATAAAGTCTTATTCCCAGATGATTAACAAATTCACAAAGGAATTTGCTAATACATTCTGCAAAAATAACGGAGAAATTGACTGGGAGCGATTGGTTCGATTTAACTCCGCAACTTGAATATAAAAAGGATGCTTCTGCTTGCCAAAACAAGGTGATTTCAAACTGAAGCCAAGGAATAATACAACAACATGCCAAAACGTACAGATATAAACAAGATTCTTATTATTGGTGCAGGTCCGATTATCATAAGTCAGGCCTGTGAATTTGACTACTCCGGCACTCAGGCTTGCAAGGCACTGAAGGAAGAAGGGTATAAGGTTATTCTTATCAACTCTAACCCTGCCACCATCATGACTGACCCTGATACAGCCGACAAGGTATATATTGAGCCGGTAACACCGGAAACGGTTGCCAAGGTTATTGAAAGAGAGAGGCCAGACGCCCTGCTTCCCACACTGGGAGGACAGACCGCTCTGAATACTGCTATAGAAGTTGCCAGAAGAGGAATTCTTGAAAAATATAATGTAGAGATGATCGGAGCTTCGGTTGAAGCTATAAAAAAAGCAGAAGACAGAGAGCTTTTCCGTGATGCCATGAACAGGATAAACCTGCGTATTCCAAGAAGCGGATTTGCAAAAAATATGTACGAAGTGGAAAAGGTGGCCGAAGAGATAGGGTTTCCCATTATCGTGCGACCAAGTTTTACACTTGGCGGTACAGGTGGTGGTGTTGCCTACAATCCAGAAGAACTTACACTGCTTGCCAAAAAGGGGCTTGACGCAAGCTTTATAACCCAGGTTATGCTTGAAGAGTCGGTTCTTGGCTGGAAAGAGTATGAGCTTGAGGTGATGCGGGATAATGCCGGCAACGTGGTAATTATCTGCTCCATTGAGAACATTGACCCTATGGGAGTTCATACCGGTGACAGTATCACAGTAGCTCCGGCTCAGACCCTTTCGGACAAAGAGTATCAGGTACTTCGGGACGCCTCCATTGCAATCATGCAGGAGATTGGTGTGGATACTGGAGGCTCTAATGTCCAGTTTGCCATAAATCCGGTCAATGGAGAGATGATTATTGTTGAGATGAACCCCAGAGTTTCCAGAAGCTCTGCCCTTGCATCAAAGGCTACCGGATTTCCAATTGCAAAGATTGCGGCAAAGCTGGCTGTAGGTTTTACTCTTGATGAGATCAAAAATGACATTACAGGAGAGACTCTTGCCTGCTTTGAACCATCAATTGACTACTGCGTGGTAAAAATCCCCAGATGGACATTTGAGAAGTTTCCGGAAACCGATGATATTCTCACTACCGCAATGAAATCTGTAGGAGAGACAATGTCAATTGGCAGAACCTTTAAAGAGGCTCTGCAAAAGGGGCTAAGATCTCTTGAGATAGGCAGATTCGGATTTGGTGCAGACGGAAAAGATCCTATTCCCGGAACAGTTTCCAGAACAGAACTTGAATACCGGCTCGCCACACCCAACTCCCAGAGAATTTTTTATATCAAATATGCCCTTCAAAACGGAATGTCCATTGAGATGATCAATGAACTGACAGGAATTGATCCTTGGTTTCTACATCAGATGAAGCAGCTTGTGGAGTTTGAAAAAACAATTGTACTTACTTCTGCAACCTCTTCCATTACCTCTGCAACCTCTTCCATTACCTCTGCAACTTCTACCATTGCTTCTGCAACTTCTACCATTGCTTCTGCAACATCTAATGCCATTTCTCTTTCTGATGCAAAAAGCAACCTTGCCGCCACAATTCCGACCCATAACAAAAAGAGCAATATCTCCTTTGAAATCATGGAAAAAGCTAAGAGATGGGGATTTTCAGACAGGCAGCTGGCACACCTTACTGGTCTTTCCGAAGAGCAGATTGAAACTCGCAGAAAAAAATTGGGGATTATACCAGCATACAAACTTGTCGATACCTGTGCCGCAGAATTTAGAGCATCCACTCCCTATTACTACTCCACTTATGAAAAAGAGTGTGAGGCAAGAGTTTCAAATCGCAAAAAAGTGATGATTCTTGGTGGAGGGCCTAATCGCATCGGTCAGGGAATTGAGTTTGACTACTGCTGTGTTCATGCCTCATTTGCCCTTAGAGAAGAAGGTGTTGAGAGCATCATGGTTAATAGCAATCCTGAAACTGTAAGTACCGATTATGACACATCGGACAAGCTCTATTTCGAGCCTTTGACCCGTGAAGATGTGCTGCATATTGTGGAAAAGGAGAAACCAGACGGGGTGATTGTTCAGTTTGGAGGACAGACCCCGTTAAATCTTGCCACGGCTCTTAAAAAAGCAGGTGTTCCAATTATTGGCACAAGCCCTGAAAGCATTGATATGGCTGAAAACAGAGACCTGTTTCAGGCAATGTTAAAAAAACTTGATATTGCCCAGCCTGCAAACGGCATTGCCACAAACTTTGCAGAAGCCCGTAAGGTAGCTATGGAAATTGGCTATCCTGTCATGGTCAGGCCATCGTTTGTACTTGGCGGCAGGGCAATGAAGATCGTATTTGACCCCAAAGAGCTTGAGGAATATTTTAATCTTGCAATCTCTGCGTCTCCTGACCACCCTGTATTGATTGACAAGTTTCTTGAAGATGCCTTTGAGCTTGATGTGGACGCAATTTCCGATGGTCATCGCACCATCATTGGCGGCATGATGGAACACATTGAGGAGGCCGGCATTCACTCAGGTGACTCTGCCTGTGTATTGCCGCCTTACAGCATTCCCGCCCATCTCATTGACGAGATGGCAAACGCAACCCGTGCTATCGCAAAGGAACTCAATGTCATAGGACTCATGAATATCCAGTTTGCTGTTATGGATGGCAAGGTGTATGTCATTGAGGTGAATCCCAGAGCGTCCAGAACAGTTCCGTTTGTAAGCAAGGCGACCGGAGTTCCGCTCGCAAAACTTGCCACAAAGGTGATGCTTGGAAAAACTTTAGATGAACTTGGGCTTATCCATGAGGTTATTCCTGCCCACTACTCGGTAAAAGAGGCTGTCATGCCCTTTGATCGATTTGACAAAGTGGATCCGGTACTTGGCCCTGAAATGAAATCCACCGGTGAGGTAATGGGAATTGACATGGATCTTGGTGCGGCTGTTGCAAAAGCCCAGCTTGGTGCTGGTCAGAACCTTCCCACTGAGGGAACCGTGTTTATAAGTGTTCAGGACAGCGACAAAATGGCCGCCCTTCCAGTTGCCAGAGAGTTTTATCAAATGGGATTCAAGCTTCTTGCCACCCGAGGTACTGCCATGTTTTTAGAAGATAATGCCATTCCGGCAAAGGTGGTTGAAAAGGTCTCCACCGGCAGACCTCATGTAGTGGACGCGGTAAAAAACAACGAGATTCAACTGATTCTCAATACCGGTACCAACAGTCAGACCAAAATGGATGGCTATGAAATAAGAAGATCTGCCATACGGTACAAAATCCCCTATGCAACCACTACAGATGGTGCAAAAGCTATCTGCAGGGCAATCGGGGCATTGCAAAAAGAGCCGCTCACTGTAAAATCAATACAGGAATATCATGCACTACTTTGATACAAAGAGGATGAATTATGCTTAAAACGGTTCATTGCAATTGCAAGACGGGGTGTTCGAGCAAACGTTGTAAATGTCTGAAAAACAATGAAGCCTGTGATGAAAAATGCGGGTGCAGCGATTGCAAAAATCCTCTGAATGGGGTCGATGTTGAGAACCTTACTCCATGCACACTTCAAAATATCGAAGATTATAAAAACCTTTCGGAAGAAGAGTTACAGGAAAAACTGGAACTACCGTGCGAGTGTGAAGAAGTGCCGTTGCATAAGCTGCTAAATACTTATGCTTGCTCCAAATGCGGGGAGCTTTGGTGGTATTCCTTCTGTTGGGATGAGGTCGTTCAGGATAGTTGTACATGGCACTGTAATGTCTGCGGGGAATGCAAAGACTGGCGGGAATGGCACTGCCCACATTGTAATCGTTGCACGTACGGAGTTACTCTGCCGTGTGAGTATTGCGATAGACCGCGGGAAAGATAGGGGATATATGAAAGTCAGGGATAAGTTTGGGAAGGAAGAGGATGATTCAAAAAAAATTAAATTTATCGATAACCCGAATGAAATCAAAATGTCTGCCGTTATTTTGAAATTAGCAGAACCTTATCTCCGAGTGTTTGCGGGCAATGAGGCTCGGGTTCGTACTATAATATCTTTAACTACGACAGTCTGGAATATGGGTTTTTTAAGTGAGGAAGAGCAAGATGATTTCATAGAAAAATTGGTTGATAAGATATTTCCTCAAGAATATGACGCTCAAGGTGTGGCAGAAATGCTGAGTATGTTATATGATTTGAAGGAGAGAAAAGAAAATTTGTTTCCCAATATTAAAGTAGTTATTCTGGGACATGACTTGAGAATGGATAATAACAATATACATCTGGATATATCCTCGGCTCCCTCAAAAAAGAAGGATTAGAAAATTTTAGTACAGGTTTCTGGTTGCATTCATTGCAGATTTTCTGCCGCCCTGACCATAAAAAGCAAATGTGGTTTCACAGGAACATAAGCAGCTTCGCTGCAATTAATGTGGAATTGAAATTCCTGAATAATAAAATATCCACAAAATGGAAAATAGAGATGATTGAAAACGAAAGACCCAGAGATGAGTGCGGTGTTTTTGGCATTTACAGACACCCTGAAGCTGCCCAGTTGACCTATTTTGGACTATATGCCCTTCAGCACAGAGGACAGGAGAGTGCTGGTATTTCGGTTGCACGGGAAAAGGATAAAATTTTTTCGCACAAGGGAATGGGGCTTGTCCATGACATCTTTGAGATGGAAGACCTTAAAAAAATAGAAGGGGGAGGAGGCAGTGCGATCGGGCATGTCCGATACTCAACCACTGGCGATTCTAATCTGACTAATGCACAGCCGTTTGTGGTTCAGCACAGAGGACGAGCTTATGCGGTTGCCCATAATGGCAATCTGGTCAATGCCCATACCCTGAAAAACGAGCTTGAAGAGAATGGCTCAATTTTTCAGACCACCATGGACAGCGAAGTCTTTCTTCATCTGTTTATCAAGAATCTTAAACAGGGAAATATACTTGAGGCTATTCAGAAGGCAGTGGCTAAAATTGAGGGGGCATATTCGTTTGTGCTTCTTACCTGCAAGGGAGAGGTTATCGGGGTAAAAGACCCACATGGATTTCGCCCCTTGGCTCTTGGAAAGCTCAATGGTCATTATGTTCTGGCATCAGAGACCTGTGCTTTTGATCTGGTGCAGGCTGAATTTGTAAGAGAGCTTGACCCGGGAGAAATTGTTATTATAAACGAAGATGGCGTTCATAGTATCAAACCTGAAAATTTACCAGAAAAACGATCTTTGTGCATATTTGAGTATATCTATTTTGCACGACCGGACAGCACAATCTGTGGAAAAAATGTCTATGAGATGAGAAAGGCACATGGCAAACAGCTTGCAAAAGAGTCCCATGTAGATGCAGATTTTGTCATGCCGTTTCCAGATTCCGGTAACTACTCGGCTATTGGTTATGCTGAAGAGTCCGGCATTCCTTTTGAAATGGCGATGATTCGTAATCACTATGTTGGAAGAAGTTTTATTCAGCCCACCCAGAGCATGAGAGATTTTGCGGTGCGGGTCAAACTAAATCCGGTTAGAGAGCTTATAAAAGGCAAAGAGATCATAATTATTGAGGATTCAATTATCCGTGGCACTACGGCAAAGACAAGAGTTCAGGCTCTGAGAAATCTTGGAGCAAAAAAAATTCACATGCGCATAAGCTGTCCGCCTCACCGTTTTCCATGCTATTACGGAATAGATTTTTCCACCAAAGGCGAGCTTATAGCTGCAACCAAGACCGAAATGGAGCTGACAAGCTTTTTAGGTCTGGATTCTCTGCATTATCTCTCCATTGAGGGTATGCTGACAGCCAGCGGCGTGGAAAATCCGGAAAACAATTTTTGCAAGGCGTGTTTTGACGGATGTTATCCGGTGGCTTTTGATTCAGGAATTTCCAAGCAGTGCATGGGTTGAGTATAATGTGCAAAGAGCTTCAAAACAGTT
>JADGBP010000102.1 GCA_015231395.1 Desulfamplus sp.
AAGACATGTGATACATACTCAATTCCGCCACGCTGTTTTTTTAAAGCTTCGATTCCTGCGTATCGTCTTTTGTCTTTTTCGGAAAGTGTATTATAAAATTTCCTCATCTCTTGTTCAACTAATGCGGTATATGGGATTACGGTTGTTTTTCGAGGAGAGGCAACCGGTTTGATTTCAGTTTCTGACGAAGTTATCTCCGTTTGTATTTCTTCACTTATATCAATAACTGGAGGTGACAATAAAAGCATTTGCCCATTTTTTGTGCCATATGCTCCAACAACTTTGAATTCTGTGCTCATCTCCTGAGACACTGATGAGATGATCGTCTCTTTAACAGACATAGCTAATATGTCAAATTCTATCAATATATTAGCAGTTTTTGAGAATCCTTTCAAAGGAGTGGAAAACAATAAATAAAATGGCAGAGGCTCAATCCCTTTACGCATCATATACAAAACAGATTTTTGGAAACACCAGATCAATATCTGGCCGATATTTTTTAAAAGATGGTAATATAAAAACAGCATAAGCCCTGTTTTTATCATGCATTGCCATCTATAAAAGATATTCTGAGAGCGTACATACCATGATGGAATTGTTACAGTGCGTCTGACAACTTGCCAGGACATACCTGGCATTCGCTCTTGTTCAACCCACCATTCACAGGACAAATGTTTTGTTTGTGTAAAAAACCCATTGACAAGTAACAGTATCAACATGCCCAAAAATAAATTCCTGCGCCAATTAATCATCCAGACAAACATTAGAAAACCCTCCTTAAAAATATTTAAGCTGTTTTTAAATGATTATCCTTGATATATCAAGCGATTAAAATAACTTTGTTTTAAAATATTGGCACATATTTTGCTTTCGAGCTGAGGGTGCTATAACTGTCTTATTTATATTGTAAATATCTTAATGGGTAAGTTATTAAAACCCCATTACTAAGCCACTTTCAGCAACCTGTCAGGCTAAAAAATGCAATAAATGTCCCATTCCAGTAAATGGGGTAAGTAATGAAAGCATAAGTGGTAAAATCACAGAAGGTCAGATTCAAATCGTACCTACATTAAAAGGGGGTTATAATTTTACGACTAAAACCGCTGAGTGCACAATAGATATGCTTGTAATTTTCGATGCTACAGTGGAAATAAAAAGTGCCAAAGGCTACTCTTTTGATTTTGAAAAAAATCTATTGCCCAAAATTAAAGTGCCGGTTAACGTGGTAGTTGGAACCGTTCCAGTTCTGATGGACATTGAGCTGGAAATGCCGGCAAAGTTTGAGCTTAGTGCCTCGGTTTCCGGTGTCGCAACATTTGAGTATCATAGTAGCTATTCCATCACATTAGATATGACGTATGCTAACGGTTCAGGTTCATATTTGCTGACACCACCTGATGAGGTTTCTAAAAATATGGATGTTTCTCTTAGTGCGGAAGGCGGCATAGATGCAAAACTCTCATTGTCTCCAAGAGTAACTTTAAGGTTATATAAAGTGATAGGACCTTTTGTGGAATTTGAGGCTTATATCAGGGGACTTCTGACAAAAAGCTATACCGGCGGAGTTCTTGACTGGAAAGATAAAGAGAATGATTTGTATCTTGGAGTAAATTTAGGGGGCGGACTTTCAGTAAAAGGACTTGGAGACTATAAAACGCCTTCCTTAAATCTTTTTACAAAAAAATGGGATATTGTCAAACCTGAATCAACGTTTACTGATATTGTCATAAGCGGAGCACCAGAGGTGGATGAACAAAGCACTTCTTCGTATAAATGCACAGGTTATCGCAGCAATAATACAACAGAAGATTTGACCGACAAAGTAGAGTGGACGGTAACAACTCTGTATAGTTTGCCTTCAAGTTACGCAAATATTAATTATAACTGTGGTAATCCATTTATTCCTAATTGTGCGGCGTATTTGACTACTTCGTCTGTTAGCTCAGATCAGAAGATTATGATTACAGCTACTTACATGGATATAAGTAAAACATATATCGTAACTATTAAGGATAGCATACCAACAATATTATTCACCAAAATCATTGGCTTAAACGAGGTAGATGAAAAGTCAGGTTCTCCTTACAGGTGCGAAGTTACTTACACCAATGGAACAACCAATAAAGATGTAACTCAACTCACTGACTGGAAAGTTGATAATACTCAATATGCTACAATAATCAACGGCGGCCTTGGTGTTAGCTCACAGGCTGGCTATTTAACAACATTGGAGGTAGATACAGATCAAAATGTAATAATCACAGCTACATATATGGGAATAAAGCAAAATCATACTGTGAAAATAAAGAACAAAATTGCCACCCCAACCGTATCATCATTCAGCATCAACAATGGAGCAAGCAGCACCTCAACCAAAACAGTAACGCTGAACAACTCAGCAATAGCCAGCCCGACTTACTATATGGCAAGCGAATCATCCAGTTTTTCTGGAGCTTCATGGCAAACCTATTCCACATCACCCAGCTTTACGCTCAGTTCAGGTAACGGAACTAAAACCGTTTATTTCAAAGTAAAAAACAGTGCTGGTGAATCTTCATTAATAATCGATACAATTACTTTGAGTGAAACGACTACAAATACCTTCACCAACTCCCTTGGTATGACCTTTAACCTTATTCCAGCAGGCACATTTATAATGGGTTCTCCTGAGCATGAGCTTGGTAGAGATTCAGATGAAACCCAGCATCAAGTAACACTTACTAAATCATATTATATGCAAACTACGGAAGTTACTGATGGACAATGGGAAGCTATAATGGGAAGTGATACACTCTATACTACCGGTTGCAATGATAAAGACAAATGCCCTTATATCAGTGCTTCATGGAATGCTACTCAGACTTTTATCAAAAAATTGAATGCAATGGGACAAGGAACTTACTCTCTGCCGACAGAGGCACAGTGGGAGTATGCTGCAAGGGCGGGTTCAACAACAGCACTTGCAAATGGAGATATAAACGTGAAAGGTTGTGATTATGATAGTAATCTTGATTCAATAGGATGGTATTGTGGAAATAGTTCAAAAAGAGTCAACCCAGTCGCACAAAAGTCTCCTAATAGTTGGGGATTATATGATATGCACGGAAATGCTGATGAATGGTGCCAAGATTGGTATGGAGAGTATTCTTCCTTTGCCGTTACAGATCCTGTTGGCCCTTCTTCAGGTACAGGTACATATAGAGTATACCGTAGCAACTTTTATGCCACTCCTTATTATGCTAAATACTGCCGCTCGGCATCTCGCGGACGCACCAGTCAGTTCAACAGCGGCGGTTTTCGACTCATAAGGCTTGCGGAGTAGTTTAAGTGCGGGACACAGGGAGACGGAATAGACGTCGAAGCCTCCCACAGTCTGAATCAGGATTAACAGGATAGCGGGATAGCCGTTGTGCTGAAGCTCTTGGGCGTTTAAGAAAAAACATACAGTTAAGGTGAAACCATGCTTAAAATGACATATACTCATGCTAAAGCGAATTTTGCTCTATTGTGGAACGAAGTTACAGACAATAGAGAGATAGTTATTATTGATCATCGTAATAAGGAAAGTATAGCTGTTATAGCGGCTGAAGAACTTGAAAGCCTTGTCGAGACTGCCCATCTTATGCGTTCTCCCAATAATTGCCAGAGACTCTTTTCTGCTCTTGAAAGGGCTTTGAAAAATGAAGGTGAACCCTCGTCAGTAGAAAATCTTCGTAAGGATATAAACTTTGATCATCAAACCTCGTAATGCTGTTTTTCAGCCTGAATTTCGTGAAGATTTGACTTACTGGGTGGAAACTAACCGAAAAGTAGCGTTGCGAGTTCTCTCTCTTGTGGAAGCAATCATGCGAGACCCTTTCAAAGGTATTGGAAAACCAGAACCTCTTAAATTCATGGCTTCTGGCGTATGGTCGAGAAGATTAACCAATGAACACAGAATTGTCTATCTGGTGAGAGATGACAGAATTGATTTTTTGCAGGCACGTTATCATTATTGAAAAACTGTTTACTGCCAACGGTCATAAATTTCGTTATTATCAAATCTTTCAGCCGTCGGGCTAAAGCTCTGGGGCGGGTAGGTGTCTAAATCACGGATTAGTAGGGATTATGGGAGTTCACGGTAAAAATCAGTGGGATTTGTGCAATCAGGTTAATCCGTGATTATGACAATTAAGCATTCTGAATCAGGATGGTCAGGATAAAAGGATAAACAGGATAAGCAGGATAAAGCTAATCCTCAAAATCCTTTCATCTTGGGTATCAAAAAAATTATACACATGGAAAAACATACACCACATTATTCATTAGTTGAAATTCAGGCACAAATGATTACGGTGCAAGCAATGAACCTCACCGTATCTGCCATAACCGGCATTAGGCTGATAGGCATGTCTCAAATGGATGCTTTGTCTGTGATACAGGGACTGACTCGCAAGCACTTTTATAAAAGTATGACCACCTATACCGATAATAGCGTATGGCAAGACGTGTATCATGGGTACTGGAATAACATTGCACTTTATGTTAAGTTTCAGCAGGCAAGTGAGTATTTCATTATATCTTTTAAGGAGTTGTAACATGACAAGCAAATGGAATGGTCAACCATGCCCGCTCTGTGGGGCAGGGACACTGCATGATGGAGTCAAAACAATTATACAAGAATATAAGGGGCATACTTTCAGCTCGGAAACTTACGGAGCATTTTGTAATAACTGTGATGATGGCTTTCCAGAGTTTGATGAAGCTGAAGAAGCCGCGTGGCTGGATTTTCGTGATTTGGTTGATACTGCAGAAGCTGCAGAGCTTGCCCGAAATGCTTTTTCACATTATGAACGTGGAAAAAACAGACCTCTGCCTGCTGTGGTTAATCTTTTCCGCCTGATTCACCGTCATCCGGAATTGTTGAGGGAATTGAAAGCTGGATAAATCACTAAAACCCGTCCTTTTGCTTTGCCCTAAGAAACCGCAGTATTTAAAAACCCTATATAACCGCCCTCTATGTGGGGCACCATCAAGAAACACCCCAATAAAGGGAGAAGATAAAAAATGACATTTACCGATTATCTAAACATGATTATAAAACGCCAGGATTTGTCAAACGATCAGATGACAGACATGCTGTCTGATATATTTTCAGGGACAATCACCGAAGCCCAGATCGGGGCATTCATGGCAGCTCTTGCTGTAAAGGGCGAGACATTTGAAGAGCTTGCAGGTGCTGCCCGTGCAATGAGAGCCAAAGCAGCAAGAATCCAGACAGTCTCAAAAAAAGCTGTGGATACCTGCGGTACAGGCGGGGATTCGTCCGGCTCCTTCAATATATCTACAACCACGGCTTTTGTGGTTGCAGGATGCGGTGTAACCGTTGCCAAGCATGGAAATCGTAGCATCTCCAGCAAATGCGGCAGTGCCGATGTTCTGGAGGCTCTGGGCGTTAACATCAACACTCACCCTGAAGTGGTGGAAGAGGCAGTAAACGAGATTGGAATCGGTTTCCTATTTGCTCCTTTGTTTCACAGTGCCATGAGGCATGTTGCAAAAGCCAGAAAAGATGTGGGGATCAGAAGCATCTTCAACATGCTTGGTCCTTTAACCAATCCAGCCGCAGCACGATGCCAGCTTCTCGGGGTATTTGCCCCCCAACTTACTGAAATGTTCGCTCAGGCTCTGAAACTTCTTGGCACTCACCATGCTTTTGTGGTGCATGGTCATGACGGTATGGATGAAATTACTGTTTGTGCTCCCACACGGATATCAGAACTTAAGGATGGACAGATTCGTTCCTATGACCTTGATCCTCTTGATTTTTTTGATGACTATGCTGATCCAGCAGAATTAAAAGGCGGAGATGCTGCCACAAACGCTGCCATTACAACCGCCATTCTTAAAGGAGTGCACGGAGCACAACGCAATATTGTACTTATCAACAGTGCAGCGGCGTTAGTGGCAGCCGATGCCGCCCTGAATTTAGAGGATGGGATCAAAAAAGCAACGGCATCCATCGACTCTGGCAAGGCAATGGAAAAACTTGAGCAGCTTGCGAAATTTACACAGGAGAATGCATAAAGAATGGGAATATTTGCACAGGAGAATGGATAAATCATGGGAATATCCGGTTTTTTAAAAGAAGTGGTTGAGCTGAAAAGAATGGATGTGGACGAATCTAAGCGTCTTTTTCCTCAAAATCAAATTAGGCAGGAGGCAGAAGAGAGGCTTAAAAAAAAATCCCCGGAGTATCGTGAACCGCTTTTGTTTCTGCGTGCTATTGAAAAAAACAGCCCCGGTCATGCGGGAATTATTGCGGAGATCAAAAAAGCCTCGCCGTCCAAAGGAGATATCCGAATTGATCTTGATCCTGCCAAATACGCTAAAGATTACACAAAGGCAGGAGCCTGTGCCATATCGGTTCTTACGGAACGGCACTACTTCAAGGGTTCTCTTGATGATCTTAAGGCGGCAAGATCGGTAACATCGATTCCGATACTGAGAAAGGATTTTACTCTCTCTTCATATCAGATTTATGAGGCAAAAGCGGCAGGAGCTGACTCGATTCTCCTCATCACCTCCATGCTTTCAAAAGAACAGTTGCGAGACTATGTGAATCTTGCAAGAGAGATTGGCATGGAGCCCCTTGTGGAGATACATTCGGAATGGGAGCTTGATAAGGCTCTGTTTGCCAATGCCGGGATTATTGGCATCAATAACCGGAATCTTGAAACGCTTGAGACTGATCTGAATGTAGCCAAAAGGGTGGTTCCTTTTTTCACTGCAAACCAGATCGCTGTGGAAGCAAGCGGGATTTCATCTGTGGAAGATATACAAAAAGGTCTGGATTGCGGGATATTCAGCTTTCTGGTGGGGGAAAGTATTGTCAGAGCTGAAAATACAGAAGAATTTATTCAGAGTCTTGTCAGGACAACAGGATCTTCTGAATCTGAGAAAACAAAAGGGGTTTCCCAATCTGAGAAAACAAACAGCACTTTGGAATCTTTTAATACAACGGACTTTTACAAACTTGGGAAAATAACAAGTTCTTCCAAATCTAAGAATACAGCAATGATAAAAATATGCGGACTGACATCTTTTGAAGATGCATCAGCCTGTGTTAAAGCTGGTGCTGACGCTGTTGGATTTATCTTTTATCCCAAAAGTCCAAGATATATATCTCCTGAACAGGCAGCGAAGATCACCAAAAAACTTCCGGATCATGTTATGATTACAGGTGTTTTTGTGGATGAGGATTACAAGGCAATAATGAAAGTGGTCAATACATGCTCCCTCAAAGCTGTTCAGCTTCATGGAAATGAAAGCCC
>JADGBP010000103.1:0-3898 GCA_015231395.1 Desulfamplus sp.
TGAAGTGGTGCTTCCCAATATGCTGGAGAGACAACTTCGATTCATTGCCACCAATGCTCTGCTTTCCAACGGCTCACAAACAGGCAGTGAAGCACAAAACATCGGCGGTTCAAAAATAGGAGATACGTCAGGCACGTTATCAACTTCTGCATTTCAACCCGGCAACATGACACAACTTCAGTTTATAGGAAAAAAGACAACTCTTTCATTTTACACACTTTATTCTCCTCAGGGAACACCATCCCAAGGGCTGGTACGGGTTGGATATTTTTACGATGAAGAGGCAAAAGAACTTACGGTGTATGAAGATGTAATCGGCAGTGAGGAAGATATCAAAAATAATGACGGATTGTTCTCAAGTTCGGAACAATCATCAAAATCAAGAAAATCAGGTAAAAAATCTGGTTATAACAAATCAAGTGCGAAATCAGGCGGAAAATTTAGTGGGCAAACACTGCCTGTTTCCACCATAACAGATGTTGAACAATTTTCTCTATCTTTTCTGGCAGGAGAAAATGACTCTTTTTTTCAAACCAACGCACTGAGCAGTTCATTTGGTGATTCAAGCAGTTTGTCTTTACTTAAAAGGTCTTCTTCAAGTAGCTCATCTAATTTTAAAATGGACGGGGCATCTTTTCAGGAAACATGGGATGAAAATTCTCCTAATCCACCAGGATTTATCCGGCTTACCTTTGCCCAGACAAAAAGAAGAGGTGGCTCTCCGTCTGTCTGGATTTTCAAGGTTGGGGGCACGATTTGAATAATAGAGTTTCTGTAAAACTCACTTTATATCCAATCAAATCAAGAAGTAATCCCATATTGTGTAGCAATTATAATATTCAGGGAAGCGTGCTGGTGCTGGTGTTATGGATTCTTGTTATTATCAGTTTTCTTTCCAGTGAATATGTTGCTCACAACAGACAAAAAGCTGCCATTGCCCTGCATACCATTCAAATGTTTCAACGGGAATCAGCAGCATTTTCTGTTATGGAACTGTTTGCATCGGAACAGTATGATTTTCTTAAGATAAAGGCACAGGATGAAAATGCGGATTCAGATACAACTCAAAATAAAACTAATGCTAATCAAAATAGTCAAGATTTAAAATTAGATAACGCGGATAAAATAGCAAATCTTAAAAATGATGCCCGAAATAGTATTTCAAATGCAGATGTTCCTTGGATTAGATTAAGACCCGGAGGCGTTGAGATGTGGGTAAAAATTGAGAATGAGTCCTCAAGAATACAACTATCTCTTACTCAGGAGAATAATATCCGGACAACTCTTAAATCCATTTATGGCGAAGATCGGGAACAGGAAGCAGATTCCTTTACCGATGCTATTTTAGACTGGCTTGACCCAGATGATCTCATACGGCTTAATGGAGCGGAAAAAGCCTATTATAATGAAGCATATCCGCCATGCGATCCCGGAAATAGTCCATTTAAAAGCATGTCACAGATTTTTCTGGTCAAGGGGTTCCGTCAATCAATATTCTGGGCTGATCCCTATGAGTATATTATGAATCTGCCTATTTATGATGATTTAAAGGATAATTATGAGTCAATCCGCAATTCAAAAAGCAAGACTGGAGAGAACAAGGCTGGAAATAAGAATAGGAAAAAACAAGATATCGATACAGACAGTGATATTATAGATAATGGAACAATACGGGCAGTTCTGGAGCAGTTCACCATATATCCAAAAGAGACTATCAGGATCTCCATGCTATTTCCGGAAGATGGAGACCGATGGCACAATGAGATTTTCTGGATATCAAAAAATGACAATTCATTTAAACTTTCCGAGCAACTCAGCAGGGTAATGGTTGCCCATATGATGCAGAACATCAATTAAACTTTTATGGTCGGATCCGATCAACCCCAATAATGAAAATTATAAGGAGTTTAAAATGAATGCAGTTTCAACAATTCAAGCATCCAAGAATCTGGATAGTCTTATAGAACAAATTATCGCAGATGTAGAACCTGCTATTTTATTTAATGATAAAGGTAAACAGGCAGTATTAATGTCATTGGATGAGTTTAATTCATGGCAGGAAACTTTCTATCTTTTATCCAATCCTGTTAATGCCGAACATCTGTGTCAATCAATTCAAGAGTTGAAAGAAGGAAAAACATTTGAAAAAGACCTAATTAACTTATGATGCTTTTATTTACTGAAGCGTCATGGACAGATTATTTATGGTTTCAAGAAAACGATAAAAAAATCTTGATTAGAATCAACAGTCTCATCAAAGACATAAAAAGAGACCCATTTTGTGGAATAGGAAAACCTGAACCTTTGAAAGCAAATTTAAGAGGTTACTGGTCTCGGAGAATTACCTCTGAACACAGGCTTGTATATGGCGTTTCAGGAGAGAAATTAACCATTATTTCATGCAGGTTTCATTATGAAAAATAATTATAATTATTGCTTAATTGAAACTCCTGAATAAACAATATAAAGGTGAAAATTGATAAAAAAGAAGATACTGGGGATATATGCAGATAAAGATGTGCTGCATTATGTGTCTGTTGTAAAGGGGATTTCCGGTTATGCCTTGAAATCTCCAGGACAAAGGCACAGTCTCAAACACTACGACATAAAACACGGAAATGGCTATGCACTGCTTCGGTCATTGTTAACAGATCTTCCGGTTGACAGCTCCAGGGCAATATATCTGGCTCTTCCAAGATCAGAGGTGTTCATTCGGGAGATTACCCTGCCTCCCATGCCTGTTGAAGATGCTCTTCTTTCTATTAAAAACAGTCTTGCTATCTATTCTCATCTTGAACCAGATGCCATCTATTATGATGTGATTGTTTCAGAACGTAATGGAGAAGCTTTTCACGCACTATTCGTCTATGCGGCAAAAGATGAGATTGAAAAATACCGTAAACTTTTTTCAGAAACCGGTCATGCTGTTTCTTTGAAGGGTATATTCCCTCTAAGTTATGGTGTTTGTGCTCTTCTTGATAACAATAAAAATTCTTACAATGCTTTTTTCTCTTTGGTTCAGGAAGATATTATTGAAATTTTTGCAAGTTCCGGGCGTACTCTTATATTTTCTATCTCCTGTCCTGTAGATGCTGAAGATGAGAAGATGATGATTCTGAATGCCGCACAAAATCAGTTTCCAGAATATCAAGATATGATTAATGTACTCAATTTAGATCCGCCGTACATTGAAGATCATGCCGAAAACCAAACCGTGACATTATCCAAACGACTTGCGAATCAAATAATAACGGAAACTGGAAAAATTCACACAAAGAAAAAATCAGGCAAAAACAAAAAACTTTCATGCCTTCCATCTTTTGCATCAAATCATGCATCAGCAGCAGTGGCTCCCTTTATTACCGGAATTCAGCAGATATCTCTGGATGATCAGCCGGTAAAAATCAAGATTTTCCATCCTTTTCGTTATATCATACCGTTTCTCCTTGTTTTGATTGTTTTACTTTATTTTGTAATGGATCACATTGATACCCAACGCATTGAAGCCGAATTTGAACTAAATGAAATAACTCAACAGGTAACAGACCTTGAAAACAACTTAGGTCCACTTCAGAATAAAATCGATACACTTAAAAAGGCATCAAGGTTTAAAACAGATGTCAGAGAATTCATGCGGACACGCCCTGCACTTTATACAATAATCAATGAAATCGCCACCCTTGTACCTGACGGTACATGGTTTGCAAATTTCACTTTCAACATCGGCGGCATAACATTGAGAGGAACAGGAACCGATGCACTCAAGACAGTTGAGTTATTACGTTCTTCCGACCTTTTTAATACCGTAATGTTAAGGGGTTCTGTGAACCGAAGACCCACTGGAGATGAGAATTTTACACTTTCACTTGAACTGAAACCACCAAAAGCAGATGACGAG
>JADGBP010000103.1:3996-7308 GCA_015231395.1 Desulfamplus sp.
GACGAACAAAGTGAATCTAAACCAACAAAAACAGATAGCGAACAAAGTGTGCCGAAATCACTAAAAACAGATAACGAACAAAGTGAACCCCAATCAACAAAAACAGGTGGGGAACAAACAAAAGCAGGTGAGGAACCAAATGAATCCAAACCTGCAAAACCCGTTGATGGCAGGGTAAATCCATTTGGTACCCCTGCAAAACCCGTTGATGGCAGGGTAAATCCATTTGGTACTCCTGCAAAATCTGTTGATGGCGGGGTGAATCCATTTCCATTTGGTGCCCATGCAAAACCTGTTGACGGCAGGGTGAATCCATTTGCTACCCCTGTAAAACCCGTTGATGGCGGGAATAATCCGTTTGATGCTATAATAAAATCTATGGGTACAACAAAACCCGCTGGAGATTCATCAGGAGGAAAACAGTGAGCAAAAAACGTAATCGCCAGTGGCTTATGGGTGCTCTTCTGGCTATACTCATTATTCTGGTCTGGTGGGTCTATTTCTATTCTCCCTTACAGACTGAAATTTATGAGGCAAAAGAGAAATATGCCCTTAAACTTGAGAAAAAACTCAAGGTAAAAAAAAGTATCAAGGAGCTTGAGTCAATTCATTCTGAAAACATGATTCAAGAGACAGATGTGCAAGGTTTTGCAGATCTTATAATCCCTGGAAAAAATCTTGAGGAACTTAATGCTGTGATTCAGCAGAAGATGCAGAATTTCATGGATAAAAATAATATTCATCTACAGAAATATCAGGTGTTAGGTCCTGGTAAATGGATGGATTATGATATCGGAATACTGGAATTTACTATAACAACAAACCATAACGGACTTGCTGTACTTCTTAAATATCTTGAGGATTTAAAGCAGCTTGTAAGAATTGGGCAGATGAATATAAACTACAGCAGAAGCAGAGAGAACAATCTTCATAGTACCTTCAGGCTTGAAACATTGTTTGTTGATAAGGATTAATAATGACTAATTTAATTAAAAACTCGATTAAAAACTCGTTTTTTATAAAAAGAATTATAAAGAAAAATATAAAGAAAAATGGATTAACAGATAAATTTATGAAGCCTCATCAGCTTATAAAAATAGATGGCGGAGTAATTACCATAAGCCTTGTCTGTTTATTGGCTGTTATTATCCTCTTTGGTTCTGGTTGTGCGTCCCAAAGGAGATATTCAGAGCAGCCAGATCTGAATATCGGACAAAATCTTAAAACTCCCAAACAGACCATTAAAACTACCGAACAAACTATTACAATTGCCGAGCAGAATATTAAAACATCCGAAGACAAAAATCTTGCCATTTTTGACAGCGAAGCCAGTGAATCCAAGACAACCTCTTCACACGAGATAACATCTTCACAGGACAAAAAACATGCTGTTGATTTACAGGACAAAAAACATGCTGTTGAAACACTTAAAACAACTATAACTCAAGGTGAAACGAGCACGCTAAGTAGTATAACTAAAACTCCAAGTATTAGTGGTAGTGGGAAAAATAGAAATAAAATAAAATTCCCTGCCCCTGAAGCAAGTTCTACTCCGGTGAAAGTCGAACTTGCCTTTGACAATGCCGATCTTTTTGAAGTTCTGGACGCAACCCTTTTTGAACTTTTCAAGGTCAACTACATAATAGATCCTCAGGTCAGGGCAAAGGTATCCTTTCACTTTTCCGGTAATTATACAAAATATCAGTTTATTGAACTCTTGAACGAGATTCTGCAACTTAGCAATCTTGCCATCACCCAGGGACCCGGCGACATGTTCAAGGTTGTCAGAAAAAATGAAAGTGCAGGGCTCACTGCACAAGATATCTACGAAGATGGGCTGCCCGATGCTTCAGGCGATATCTCCCGCCTCATCCGGCTCAAATATCTTGATGCCGCGTCTGTCCTTAAAAGCATTCAAACTTTTACATCCAAAGGTGCGCCGATTTCCATTGACACGGTCAACAACTCGATTATCGTGACCGATACACTGGAAAATGTGGATAAAGTCGTTAATGTGCTCGCTTTGATGGATGTACCCTATTTTATGGATATCTCATGGAGAATATTTCCTGTTAGAGAGGTAGAAGCCAAGGACATTGTCCAGAATATTACCAAACTTATAAAAAGTGCTGGCCTTTATTACAGGCCCGGTGCATTGAAAGGTGGATATGAGGTTCTGAGCATTGACAGCATTAATGCGGTTCTCGTTGCCACAAGATGGCCGGAAATTCTTGATATTGTTGACAAGTGGATATCAGCAATGGATTACCTTGGAGATGACGCAGGAAACGGTACAGGAGTTTTTGTCTATTTTGTGGAAAACGGTACAGCGGTTGAACTGGCTGATATCCTCAAACAGCTCTATGGAGCACAATCAAGCGGCTCTTCCTCGCAGAAAACTCAGATTGTAAAGCCCACTGCAACGGTGGATAAGTCAAAAAAACAGGATCCATCTTTGGCAAATTCTAAAACAGGCAATGTTTCCGGTGATCTGTCTGGAGATGTTGAGATAATACCTGATGAAACCAATAACGCCATTATCTTCAAGGCGTCCCAGAGAGACTACAAAATAATCAAAAATGTTCTCAAAGAACTTGATGTGACTCCACGGCAGGTGCTTATTAATGTTATAATCGCTGAGGTAACCCTCAATGATAAAACCCAGTATGGAGTTCAGTGGCTTATGAACAACAAAATGGGCAATTACAAAGGGCAAGGCGGTTTTGATATAAGTAAATCAACACGGGCAATCAATCAGGTACTTGGCACTGCATCCAATATTTCATATGGAATATATAACTCTTCAGATGTACTTAAAGGGCTTGTCACTGCATTGGGCTCTGACTCAAAGGTAAATATCCTCTCATCACCAAATATTATGGCTGTTGACAATAAAGAGGCTCTGATAGAAGTAGGAGAAGATGTGCCTACCGTTACAGGCACTGTAACTGACATCAACGGCGGGATCACCAACTCTGTGCAATACAAGAAAACCGGAATTATCCTTAAAGTTACTCCACATGTAAATTCAAGCGGTCTCGTGAAAATGGAGCTTTCCCAAGAAGTTAGTGAAAAAGGAAATTATGACGAAGAGCTCAACAACTACTCTATCCTCACAAGAAAAGCAGAAACATCTCTTGTAGTAAGTGATCAGCAGACCATTCTTTTAGGTGGACTCATGCGAAGCAATATAACCAAAAGCGATGCAGGGGTTCCAGTTCTTAAAGACATTCCGGTTCTTGGGTATCTTTTTAAAAGTAAAACTGATGAGAGCACAAAAACCGAATTGATATTTCTGTTAACCCCCCATGT
>JADGBP010000104.1:0-1994 GCA_015231395.1 Desulfamplus sp.
TATTCTCTACTGTGTTCATAGACATATTTTTCCATGAATAGTTTCGGGAATAATCTTTATGATATCAGATGCCACAAATCCAAATGCTCCCCGTTTTTGTGCGAGTATGTCTCCACACAGACCGTGAATATAAACGCCTGCAATGGCAGCGTCAGATGGATTAAATCCCTGGGTGATCAGACCCGCGATCAGGCCGGTCAGAACATCGCCCATGCCTCCTGATGCCATTCCGGGATTGCCGGTCGGGCAGATATGGACATTACCATCTGGCAGAGCAATCAGGGTTGAAGATCCTTTGAGAACCACTATCACATTAAATTCTGCGGAAAACTGCGTGGCTATATCGATTCTGTTTTGTTGTACCTCAGCAGTTGATTTCCCCGTCATTCTTGCCATTTCACCGGGATGGGGAGTCACTATGGTTGGGGCTTTCCGGTTTTTCAATATATAAGGATTCATGGCAATTGCATTGAGAGCATCTGCATCCAAAACCATTGGAAGAGAGATTTCTTCAACCATACCATGCACAAGCCTTATAGTACTGTCATCCATCCCAAGACCCGGACCTGCGGCAATTGCTTTTTTGTCGCTGACAAGTTTTTTGATAATGAGATTAAGAGCAGTATGAGTTATATAACCTTTTTTGTTTTCCGGAAGCGGGAATGTCATGACCTCTGTCACTTGCGGTTCGATTGTACTGTTGATGCTTTCAGGAACGGCAAGAGTCACAAGACCCGTGCCACTTGCCATGGCAGCATTGGCAGCAAGAGCGGCGGCACCTGTTTTGCCTGTGGATCCTGCCACTATAAGCAGATGACCATATGTCCCTTTGTGGGAAAGAGCTTCCCGTGGTTTAAACATGCGTTTGATTACGTCATGTTCGATAAGATGAATACGTGGATTTTCCCTGCTCGCAATAAATTTAGGAATACCTATGTCTATTATTTCAAGATTCCCCGAAAGTTCCTTTCCCGGGTGAAGTATATGACCTATTTTGGCAAAGGCAAATGTAGCTGTAGCCGTGGCCCTGATACATTCGCCCATTGGCTGACCCGTATCAGCATTGAGTCCTGACGGGATATCAATGCTAAAAACTTGTTTTGAAAGGCTGTTGACTGTTTTGATTACATCCTTGAACAGTCCGGTTACATCACTGTTGAGTCCTGTACCAAGTATGCCGTCAATAAATATGTCGTGGTTAATAATCTTCTGTTTATGTTTTTCAAAAGTCTCATTATTCGGAATTTCAATTACACCCTCTTTTGATTCTGCAACAGCCAGCTTCTCGAAAAGAATCAGATTTACCCTGGCATCTCCGGTTACTTTGTTTGTTGAAGATAAAAGGAATGTGTTAATTTCAATATTCTTCTCCATAAGATATCGAGCCATTACAAAGGCATCGCCTCCATTATTGCCTCGTCCTGCAAGAATGCATACTTTGCGGGAGCTTATATCAGGAAAGGTTTTAAGAAGCATCTCAACCGAACCTCTGCCCGCATTCTCCATGAGTACCTGCCCCTGAATGCCAAAAGATTCAATGGTTGTTTTATCAATTGCCTGCATCTGCTTTGCTGTTACAAGATACATGATGTGCACATTCCTTGTTGATTTACATGATTCAGAATACTTTAAATTATAATGCTTTGAAAAATACACAAATATACTTTAAATTATAATACTTTAAAAAATATACAAATCAAGTTACAATGTAATTGAAAATCTGATTTTAATCAAGATGAATAAAGATGCTCTAATGCCTCTCATATAAGAGCGGAAGCAGAGCATAATCATTATCTGAAAAACTATAGAATTAAGGAGTTAGTATAAATGAGTTGGGAAAAAAGACCTTGTTTGATAAGACAAAGACCTTGTTTAATAAAACAAAAACCTTTTTGGATAGAACAAAAACGTTATCTGATATTAGGCATGATATTGAGCAGTTTCATCAGTTTCAGTATGTATGGATGCGGCAAGCCCGTAATTGAGCAGCAACC
>JADGBP010000104.1:2092-7236 GCA_015231395.1 Desulfamplus sp.
ACCTTGTTTAATAAAACAAAAACCTTTTTGGATAGAACAAAAACGTTATCTGATATTAGGCATGATATTGAGCAGTTTCATCAGTTTCAGTATGTATGGATGCGGCAAGCCCGTAATTGAGCAGCAACCGGTTGGACAGGAGGATAAAAAAATCCTTGATAAAACATATTATAAAAAACCTGTTAAACAACCGGATCGATACAGTATAAAACAGCCAGAACAACCTTTCTTGAAACAGCCGCCTAAACATATTGGAACTAAACTCCGCTATCCAATGGACAAGCTTTCTGAGTATGAATACCCTGATTTCACAAGAGATATACATGGAAAAGCAGGATTGAAAAGAGCTTTAAAACAGAGCATTATATATTATGGCAAAGTCCCATCTTCTAAATTATTCTATTTTGGTGAAGACAAATATGACGCACGACATATGAAGCTCTCTTTACAGAGATTTCTTGATTTCTTAGAAAAATCTCCGTCAACTAAAGACATACGTAATTTTATCCATAAAAACTACAACGTTTATACCACTGTGAGAAGATCTCCATGGCAGAGAGACGAATCATCATCACTTGATCAGGCTAATCCGACAAACACCTCAAAATCCAAAACAGCAGCTGGTCAGTTCAAGACAACGGCTGGCCAGTCCAAGGCAGTAGCTGCACAATCCAAGCGATTTGCTTTACAACCTTCTCAAGTCATGGAAGATCCTGATCCTGACCTCTCCGTCCTTTTCACAGGCTATTACGAGCCTTCCTTAAAAGGCAGTCTGGTAAAAGAGGGGGAATATATCTATCCAATATACTCAAAACCAACCGATCTCATTACAGTTTCCCGAGGGGGGTTCTCCGGAAAATACAAGGGCACTCCTGCATCAGGAGCACGAAGAAATGGAAAAAATGAATTAGTACCTTACTATACAAGAGCTGAAATAGATTCATTAAAGGGTTATGAAAAACGTGCAAAACCACTTGCGTGGGTTAACTGTCGTATTGACCGTTTCTTTCTGGAAATTCAAGGATCAGGTAGAGTAGAGCTCAAGCAAGGTGGGACACTCAGAGTTCAATATCATTCAAAAAATGGCCGCCCGTACAGATCCATTGGAAAGTATCTGGTTGACAGAGGCGAAATGACCAAAGAAGAGGTCTCCATGCAGTCTATCCGAAAATGGCTTAATAAGAATCCGTCAAGGGTGGATGAGGTATTGAATCACAATCTGAGCTTTGTCTTTTTCAGGGAAGGCAATGGAGGCCCAGTTGGATGTCTTGGAGTTGAGGTAACACAAATGCGTTCTATTGCAACTGATGTCTCTATATTACCAAAAGGGGCACTTGGATTCATGGAGACCACAATACCCTCATGGGGAAGCAGTGAGGATAACATCTCATGGCAAAACCATTCAGTATTTGTGCTTAATCAGGATACAGGCGGGGCAATCAAAGGTTCCACAAGAGCGGACTATTTTTGCGGAAGCGGCAAGTATGCAGAGCTTGCTGCAGGTTATATGAAACAGATGGGGCGGTTATATTTTTTGGTGCTTAAACGGTGATTCTTTTTGGGGACTTGATTCTAACTTTGCCCATTTTTAATTTTTTTGAGTCTGTCTGAATCACGGATTAACCTGATTACACGGATTTCACTGATTTTTTAATCCGTGTAATCTTTTAATCCGTGGCAATCCGTGATTCAGACAAATGACCGAAGTTAGAACCATTCCTCATTTTTTTTTTCATGGTCGGGGATGGATGAAATCCGGGCATGAACGTTTTAAAGTTCAACACAGCCTTTGAACACAGAATTTGCACTACCTGTCTTGTATATGTGATTATCGGATTCTCGCCATTCTATCTCCAGATCACCACCTCTGAGATGCAGAGTTGCCTTTCTTTCGGATTTTCCATTAAGACATGCTGCCACTAAAGCCGCACATGCTCCTGTACCACAGGCAAGCGTCTCTCCGGCACCTCTTTCCCAAACTCGCATGTGCATCTGCTTTCTGTCAATTATCTGTATGAACTCAACATTGGTCTTTTCCGGAAAAGCAGGATGGTTCTCAATAGCTCTGCCACAAATTTCAACTGGTGCGGTGTTGACATCATCCACAAAGATAACAGCATGAGGATTTCCCATTGATACAGCCGTAATATTGAAAGTATCCCCATTAATATTGAGGGGAATATTTACTGCACCCTGGCCAGAAGCGATAAAAGGAATTTTTGCTGGCTCAAGTACCGGCTCTCCCATATCCACACATACTGATTTTACCCTACCGAAGCCCGTCGATTGTACACTGACAGAATCCGTATTTTCGGAGTCCTCTGTGATAATTTCAGGAATCACCTTACCAGCAAGGGTTTCAACAGTAATTCTCTTTTTGTTGATTATTCTGTTCTCAAACAGATATTTTGCAAAACACCTCATGCCGTTGCCACACATCTGGGCTTCTGAACCATCGCAGTTAAAAATCTTGAATCCAGCATCCTCTGTGGCAGAATCAAGAAGCAGAATAATACCATCCCCGCCAATCCCGAAGTGGCGTGAACAGAGACGTATAGCAACTTCAGAATATCCACCTGGACAGGCTGCCGCGATCTTACCGTTTCTGTCATCCAGCAAAATAAAATCATTGCCAAGACCTTCCATTTTTTCAAATAAAAGTTTCATAAAGTCTCCAATGCCCCCCAGAGCATGAAAACAAAAATGAGGGTTGGTTATACAGCGACCATTTGTCTGAATCACGGATTAACCTGATTACACGGATTACACTGATTTTTTAATCCGTGTAATCTTTTCATCCGTGGCAATCCGTGATTCAGACAAACTCAAAAAATTAAAAGTGGACGAAGTTAGAATCAAGCCCCCAAAATACGTTTTCACGGTAAATAATAGACCGTATTATTAAATCAAATCATCAGGTATTCGACATATTGGAATGGGTTCCATCTTATGACGATTCATCCGGTTGAATCGTCTATAAATGGAGAGCACCTCCTGCTGACGGGAAGATAACAGTGTTTCATCGTCGGCATCAGATTGAATCCTGAAGTTATCATTGCTCTTATTGTCACTTTTGCTATCTAACTTATTGTTAGATTTAATCCTGAATTCATTCCCTCGTCCATTGTAAACATAACTGTTGTTTTGCTCAAATCTCATTGCCCATTCAAGCTCTGGATAAGTGGCACCAATCTGGGACTCATCAGTTCGACCATCTTCCCACAAGCCGTCTGTTGGTGTAGCGTTGATAATATCCTCGTTCACCCCCAAATATCTTCCTAATTCAAACACTTCTGTCTTGAACAAATCCGCGATTGGTGAAATATCCACACCACCGTCCCCGTATTTGGTATAAAAACCCACCCCAAAATCCTCCACCTTGTTTCCAGTTCCGGCAACCAGCAGTTTATGATGGCTGGCAAACGCATACAGGGTTATCATACGCAGACGTGATCTTGTGTTGGCCATTGTCAGACCGTCTTGTATCTCATGGGGCAAAGTATCCTCAAGTTTATTAAATGATTCGGTCAAGTCAACAGTTTGACCAATCACATTGTCAAATCTACTTTCAAGCCATTTAATATGATTTGCTGCAAGAGCGTATTGTCCCGGGGATTGATATATGGGCATGTTCAGTGCAATAACTTTAAGACCGCTTCCAGCACAAAGGGTGGATGTTACAGCAGAATCAATCCCGCCAGAGACTCCTACCACAAATCCATTTAATCCAGATTGTCTGCAATACTCCGTCAGCCATGTCTGAATGTGTTTAATAAGTTTTTTCATACTCTATTCCTGTTTCCTGTGTGTTTGAGTGTCCAGAAATTTCAATCTACTAAAAATTGCAGCAAGGCTGCTTATGTTCTGTTTTACTACTCTTCTCCCAAAAGTTGAATCAGTTTTTTTAAACTCTGATGAACATAGCCGGCTATCAACAAGAAAAAATCTGACTTGTCATCATTAATATTACACTTTTCCAAGGCATTGTAATACGCTATACGGTTTTCTGTATCTCCTGGGATATTGGTGATGGTATATCCTTTCTGGAGAAGGATCATATTCATGACAAGCCTTGAAGTTCTACCGTTCCCATCAATAAAAGGATGAATTGTCGCAATCCGTTCATGAACCTCAGCAGCAAATATTACCGGATGCAGGTTGTCTAAATCTTCCTTAATCCATAAAGCCAGATTCTCCATCAGTTTGGGAACATTCCAGGGTTGAGGTGGAACATGCCTGCTACCAGAAATAGCTACAGGTAAAGAGCGATATTTTCCGGCATTTTCTCTGTCAATTCCCCGTAAGATAATAGAATGTATATCTTTTATAAGTTTTTCAGATATTAATACCTTGTCTTTTATTAGGTCTCTAATATACAAAATCGCTTCATAGTGATTGTTAGCCTCAAGATGCTCCCGCATTGATTTGCCACCAATGGTCAAGCCCTTGTTTATAATAATGTCTGTTTCACGGAGAGTAAGTGTATTGCCTTCAATGCGGTTGCTGTCATAGGTGTATTCAATGTCTATGGCTTCAAGAATTGATTTGTTCAGCAACGGACGAGCAGCTTCCACTCTTTCTTTCAGCACATCAATTTTTTTTATTAGACCTGTTAGTTCTACACCATCCATGATTTATCTCTCTTTTCGTTCTCTTTTAACTTTTTGAGTCTGTCTGAATCACGGATTAACCTGATTACACGGATTACACTGATTTTTTTAATCCATGGCAATCCGTGATTCAGACAGATTTCCGATGTTACAAGTCCAACACAGCTTACCTGACTATTCAAACGAATGAAGTTTGAAATAAAATCCCTTATGATTAATCAGAGTCTCATGGTTACCGGATTCTATTATTTTGCCATCTTTCAGAACAATGATCTTATCTGCGGTCATTGCTGATCTTAATCGGTGGGCGATGGTTATAGATGTTCGGTTTTCCCGAAGTTTTGCCATGGCAATCCTGATTTTTTCTTCAGATTCTGTATCAACATATGATGTTGCCTCGTCAAATATTATCAGATCCAGCTGATTAGCAAACGCTCTGGCAATTGATATCAACTGTCGTTCACCACTTGAAAGAGAGCTTCCGCCCTGTGATATTTCGGTATCAATACCTTTTGGCAAATGATCAATAACAGA
>JADGBP010000105.1 GCA_015231395.1 Desulfamplus sp.
TCAAGATTCAACAGAATCGGCTCCATAAGGTATTGCAAAAATGTCCGTTGCTCTGTTTGTATAAAGCAGGTTGCCGGCATGCCCGGGGAGAGCCAGACATTATTTTTTTCCAACTCGCTTTTAGACACCTTTACATGAATAATATATGAGCTGGTTACCTGACCGGTGGGATGTCGCTGATCAACGCTGTCCGCAGAGATGTAGGAGACAAAACCCTGCATCGGTGGGGTGGTGATACGGTTAAAAGCTCCAAGCTGAACCTTGGTATCCTGATCAAGATAAACTTTTGTGATCATGTCCTGTCGTAGCTGTGCTTCAATGACAAGATCCGCGTTATCCGGAACAATATCCATTAAAGGCTCACCGGATCTGATTACTCCGCCCCGCTCTGAGTGGACTGCAAGATTTATGACTATGCCTGTTACAGGAGCCTTGATAGACAACCTCTCATCTGCATCCAGTTGTGGAGAAAGCTGCATGCCGATCTGAAAAATTTCGTCTTTTATACGGCTCAACTCGGTTGCTGCCTGCTGGCGGTAATCATTTTCCAGAGAGAGAATTGAAAATCTGATATCCTCGATACTTACTTTTGACTCTGCAATCACTTGCTCAAGCCTGCCCTGTTCTCCTTTTTGCATGGCAAGTTGCCGTTTAAGGGTAAGAAGCTGGGCTTTATCCATATAACGTCCTTCAGCTAAAGGTGCCTTTGCACGAATCTCTTCTTCAAAGGATCTTATGACATCCTGATTTGATTTTAATTCGTTCTGGGTACCCTGGATTTTCTCCTGAATCTGACGGGTTCTTGCCTCAAGGCTTGCAATTCGACTCTCTAAAGAGAGTTTAATTTTTTCAAATAATTTGGTCTCAGTAAGAATCCGCTTGTCCAGATCTGGAACATCATCAGGAAGATCTTCAGGCGGGGTAAAGCTCTTCTTGAAATCCCGCTGTGCTGCCAGACGCTCTGCCTCAATCATTTTGGTTGCAAGCCTTCCCTTAAGCAATGCCACGGAGGATGTAACCTGAGAGCTTTTGAGCTTGATAAGAATATCTCCTTGATTAACCCTGTCTCCTTCCTTGACAAGAATCTTGCTAACAAGACCGCCTTCAAGGTGCTGAACAGTCTTCTTTTCTTGAGAGACCTTGACAATACCCGGGGCAATAACAGCACCGCTGAAGGGAAGATAAGCAGCAACTCCACCAAGCCCTCCGAAAAAAATAAGAATTACAAACAGACCGGCAATAATTATTCTGGCTGGCCTGGGTTGGTAGGTTGTCATATCGCTTTGTAATGCTGCAGCATTTTTTAATGTTTCGGCACTTTTTGATATTTTTTTGTTATTTGATGCCCCGGCGTTCTTTAATGCCGAACTGCTTATCAATGCGGGGCTTTTTTCTAATGGCATACTGGTTGATTTCATGTCAGTTCACCAGTCCTTTATTGATATCTCCGGAAAGAGGGATTGTTGTTTTTTTTGTATTTTCACTGTCTGCCTGTTGGGTGCCACCATTTCCACCACCATTACCAGCTCCATTGCCTCCTCCGGTGGGAGGGAATGGTTTTGCAATTCCTCCGCCGCCTGCTGCTACTGGAGGTGTGGACGGTGCAGGTGCAGCCGGAGGCTGTTGACCTGCAATCTGAATAATTTCATGACGGGGACCAAATCTGGCTACCTGACCATACTGCAATACAAGTACTTTATCCACTGAGATAAGAATAGAGGGTTTATGAGTTACAATAACGGTTGTAACCCGCTCCTGTTTCAGAATGGCAATAGTTTGCATTAAAGCCTTTTCACCCGCTTCATCTAAGTTGGAGTTTGGTTCATCAAGCACCACAAGCCTTGGGTTGCCGTAGAGTGCACGGGCAAGTGCAACCCTTTGCCTCTGTCCTCCTGAGAGTACAATGCTTCCCTGGGCACCTCCCACCATGGTATCGTATCCATTGGGAAAATGTTGGATAAGATCATGAACCCCTGCTTTTTTTGCAGCTAAAATAACAGCTTCAGGATCCACATCACCGAGCCGGGCGATGTTCTGGCTTACTGTTCCTGGAAAAAGCTCAACATCCTGAGGAAGATATCCAATAAATTTACCCAGATGTTCCTGATCCCATGTATAAACATCTGATCCGTCAAGACGAACCTTGCCCCCCATGGATGGCCAGATACCGAGCAGTACCCGGCTCAAGGTTGTTTTGCCGGCAGCACTTGGACCAATAAGTCCCAAGCTCTCTCCTGGTTCCAGGGAAAAAGTGATATTACGAAGAAGATAATTACCGTTAAACACAAGGGAGGCTGCCTCAACATCTAATTTACCTATTGGATCAGGCAGTCCCATTGGAGTACGTGTATCTGCTTTTTTTATCAAATCATTGATTCGTTTATAGGAAGAACGGGCTTCCAGTGTCTGCTTCCATGTGGACATAGCCTGATCCACCGGTGCCAGGGCACGTCCCATGATAATGGAAGATGCTATCATTACACCCGGAGTACACTCTCCCTTCAGGGTAAGATAGGCGCCCACACCATAAATTATCACCTGCATTCCTGTCCGCAAACTCTGGGATATAGCCTGAAGCACACCGGCTGCATTGCTTGCCTTGGTCTGAAGTGTAATGATCTGATTATTTAAAGCCTTCCATCTGGAGTTAACTCCTCCAATCATACCCATTGCCCCTACAGACTCACTGTTTCTCAGGCATAATGTGGTAAAAGACCCAGCCGCATTATTTATATTGTTGGCCATTTCCAGCCGTTTTCGGGTCAACAATTCTTGACTGATACCCAGAAGAAAGACCATGACCACACCACCGGTTGCCACCATTCCCATAACCGGATGCACCATATAGATAAAAAGCAGGAAAATAGGCATCCATGGCATGTCAAAAAGGGCAAAAATCGCATTTCCACCAAGATAGTTTCGCAGGATATTTACATCTCTCAATCCTGCGGCATAGCCTGATTTCTGGATGCTACAACTGTCTTTAAGCATCTCTTTGAATACCGGTTCTGAAAGAGAGTTGTCAATATCCACACCTGCCATGACCAGCAGTCTTGATCTTAAAAAGATCAGAACTGAATCCACAAGCAGTGCAAATACAGCTGCCACAGTGATGGTCATCAAGGTTGGCATGCTGTAGGAGCTAAGCACACGGTCATAGATAGCCAGCATGTAAACCGAAAATGTCAAGCTCAGTATATTTATGAACATACTGAGAATACCTGCAAAAACAAAATACTTTAACCATTTTACAATAAATTTAGTCATAATACGCCTTACATAAGGTCATTTAAATAATGTTTTAGATCATCTTTTTTCAACAGTAATTCCAGTCCAGAAATCAAGCTCAGCTCTGGCGAGCTGATAATCCATAAGTGCTTGATTGTAATTGCCATGTGCACGGGTTACCCTAACTTGTGCATCCAGTATAGATGAAACCGTGGCAATACCTGCCTGAAACCTTTTATTTTCCATGTCATAATACTCTTTTGACGCATTTACGCTTTCTGCAGTATCCTTAATTCGCTGCTCCGCCTCGGAAAGCGAAAGTAGTGATGTCACAATACCCGCCTCAAGTCGGCTTTTTATCTCTTTGACCTGCTCCTTTATTCTTTTCATATCTATTCTGGAACGCTGTTTTTGATACCATGCACGACCTCCGTCAAACAGACTCCAGGAGACATTTACTCCGGCACTCCAGTAAGTGTTTTCCTGATTGGAAGCGTCATAATTATCATAATCTTTATCCTGATTATAATATCCAGCGTTCAATTTCACAACAGGGTGATACTGACCTTCAGCAATGGCTTCATCTTTTTCCGACATAACCATCTGATGCTCCAAACTCTTTAAATCAGGTCTGTTGGCAATGGCTTTCTCGAGACACTCTGCCTGAGTTGTCTTAAACCCTTTGGGGTAATAGTCAAGTCCACCTAAAAAAGATATATTGGGATTAAACGGCTGATTCATCAATACAAAGAGATCAGATTTTTTTCGTTCAACAGTATTTTTGGCAATGCTGAGTTTTTGTCTGACATCTGCAAGATCCACCTCTGTCTGGAGTACCTGTGCATATGAAGTCATTTCCTTTTCATAAAATGCTCTGGTTGCCCTTGAGTCCGCTTCAAGGCGTGTTACGGTATCCTCTGCAATCCCTACATCCTGTTTGGCCTTCATAAGCTCAAAATATGTGGCTTTGATCTGGTATGCAAGCAATGCCTGAGCGGATGTTTTATCCTCCATCAACATCTTTTTGCGTTCAATAGCCTTGTCTCGAGAGTTTACAATACGGTTACCAGCATACAGAAACTGGGAAACACCAATATTGTAGTTCGTGTTCTGCTGATCAATATAATCAGCGTCAGTTGGACCTGATGCACTAATGCTGTTGAGGTTGTTATAATTTGCACCAGCACTTACAGATGGAAGAAAATCAGCTTTGGCAGCATTTAGATCTTCCTGGGCAGCATCAACCATCAAGTTTGCAGATTTGAGTTTAGGATTGTTTTCCATTCCAAGCTTTAGGCAATCATTGAGGGAGAACACTCTCTCTTCTGCAAATGCGGATTCCATATAATGAGTACCGAAAAGTAGAGCAAAAACAGCAATCATATAAAAGAAAAATTTTGATACTTTCAATTCTAATTTTTTATATTTCATATTTCAAATTTCTCAAAGAGAAGCCTCCGTCTTGTTTGACTGACACGCAGCATATACCAGCACAGTAGTAGCACACGCTACATAATTCAATTACGACATATATTTCAATTACTTGTAGATGTAGATTCAGTATTGATCTGCTAATTGATCTGCATTCCGGCAAGCGAGTTGACATGAGAAAATATAAGCGAAAGGATGCCTTTGCGTACCCAGTCTGCCAGTACAGCATCTTCAAGTGCGTTTAATTTCTGCATGTCAACAGTCCTGAATCCACCAACAGAGATGTTCTGCCCGTTCGCGTTGACATTGAACTGCCTGTCCACAAGAATCTCTTTCTCTTCCATTAGCTTCACAATGTTTGAAGTTACTGCCATTTCTTGCTGATAGAGTTTCAGAAAATCCACCGCTTTAATGGTCATCTCTGTAAACTCACCATTGGCAGTGAACATGATATCTCCTTGAGAGGATGCAAAATGAGGGGCATCTCTGTCAATACATACCACATATCTATCCTGATTTGCCTCGGCATCTTTTTGAGATGATGTTGCAGATGCGTCTGCCGGAAGTTCAGCTTTTACGAGAGCGAAAGGATATTGTCTGAAATGTGCGGGAATATAGGGCACTTTCCATGATCCATCATCATTGATAAAATTATTTTGATTCTGACTTAGAGACAGAAGAACAACTGGGAGGGTACTTCCTTTAATGAACACAATGGGGTAATGTCTTGAAGCATGAAGAAATTCTGAAAAAGAGATAGGAGCATTCGAGATTTTTCTTGCAAAGTTGTAATTTGAAATTGTTGTAAATCTTAAGTCCTGATGATTGTTTTGTGTTAAGGGTTCAATTTTTTTAAACATGTCTTTTTATATTCCTTTTTATAATAAGTTGAAATTTGATACTGTTTGAATTGATTTCTATGTTCAATAACTTTTAGTCACAAAAACTGATTACAACTTTAAGGCATTTTTTATTTTTTTCAACCCCATACAGCTTAATTATTTGGAAAAATAGCTTGTCATATTGGAAAAATAGCTTGTCATAAAGGATGTAATTATGACAAGTTATTTTTATTTTCATCATCAATTACTGTTGACTTTGCTGTCTTTCCCTTGCCCTTTTTATGGCCTGCAAAAATGGATTTCCTCCCATGTTGTTCTCATTTATACCATTATTCGTATCTGTTGTATTTTCAGGACTACCAGATGGTGTTCCCTGAATGGCAGCATCCTGCATGGCTCTGACAAAAGGATTAACATCCTCGGAAGGAAGGTTCGGGTCACGGGCAGATTTTGCAAAGGGATTGTTAGCATTAGGAATATTTCCACCCTGAATGTTTTCAGGGACAAAATTGCCAGCATCAGGCAGAACATTGCCATTTTGAACAGGACTGTTTCCATCAGACGGATTATTTTGTGGAATGTTTATAGCCTGATTTTGGGGAATTCCTTGTCCATTATTGATTGTAGCTGGATTATTTTGAGGTATCATTTCTCTTAATGGCTCGGGACGATTTTTTTTTTCACTGAAAAGCCCTAATTTGATCTCAAGATTATTTTGGGCAATTACCACATAATTAGGAAAGATTTCCTTTAAAAGGTAGTCAGAAATTGAAGATCCAGAATCATATAATTCCGGTGTCGGTTTTTTTGATCCGCTGCCTTTATATAGTATCATTGCTTTTTTTGATTCTGGAGTAATAATTATGCCTGTTAATTCTATCTCTCGTTTAACTTTTTGCATTAGTGTATCAACGCTTTGTTCTACATCATTGATTTTGCCCCCCTGATTTTTTATATCATTACTTATGAGGTTATCAGGTTCAGGACTAAATATATGTTTGTCCGCCATGGGAGAAGCTGCTGTTCCATGGATATCTTTTGGTTCTGCAGACGATTTTGCCCCAAGAAAGGAATTTGTTTTTGCTGTGGAGATAATCGTTTCAGTGGCAAAGACGGATGTTTTACCACTGAAAAAGAAAATGGTTAGTAGCACAAATGCAAAAGAAAATATAAGAACCATGAAATAAAAATGTGTTTGTGTTTTCAAGATACATCCCTCCTGAAGCTGCTTGTGTTCTTACTCAGGAATTTGAATCCCTCAATAATTACAGCCAAGCTGCTTATGTAAACGTCCATGACCGAATTTGGAATCCGATCACCTCCAACAATAAAAAATAGAGTTTATTTTCACGATAAACGGCCATGACCGGATTTCGGTCACCCCGGAGTATGAAAACAAGATGTGTTTTCACGGTAAATATAAGCAATATTAAAAAAATGTAATCTGTGACCAGAATACTGGAGCAAGTAATTTTGAATCTCCCATGACAGCAATGCCAAGATTATAGATGCCAAGTTCAAATCCAGCCGGCGAAAAATTTTTCCATATTCCATCTGAATCAGAAAACAGTAAAACTTTGATCCCTTTATCATCAAGGCGTAATGACGCAATTGATATAATGCCTGTGCTGTTATTACCTTTCCATAATCCATCACTGTCAAGCCACCAGATGGATTCTTGGTCTGCATTTTCTCCTCCATCTCCATAG
>JADGBP010000106.1 GCA_015231395.1 Desulfamplus sp.
CTTAAAATATTATGAAAAACGGGATTTATTCAACAAAACTGGAGCTGTTTAAATATTAAGGCATGAAGGGATACGAAAATGAAACAGCATAATAAAGTTCGGCTTGGTCTGATGGCCCCTCTTTCTGGAGAGGCTTCAATTGCGTTTTTTATTAAATTGGCAAGCATTGAGTAACAGAGCATCTCTTCGCCAGCAACCATGAAGGTTTGATCATCGCTAAAAGGTTTATCATCTACTGTGATATTAAAACTTAACTCCTTTGTTTTAAAGAGTCCAAGTGTTTCACCTCTTATTTGCTGGATAAGATTTAAAATATTCACTGGAACAAGATTAGGCTTATAAGTTCCCTTTTCCATTTTCAACAGATCAAGAGAGCTGTTTACGATCTCCAACATTCTGTATCCTGACTCTTCCATCATCTGGAGCATTTCTTGCTGGTTTGGCGTAAGATTACCCTCTTTAATAAGAATGGCTGGAATATTTATCAACGCATTTAATGGAGTTTTAAGATCATGGCGGGCAATCTGCTCCATCTCTTCACGCAGACGAATATTATCTTTTAGTATCTCGTTTTGCTGTTTCAGCTCTTTACGTGCAATCTGGAGTTCTAAATGGTTTTTAACCCGTGACTTGACAATTAATGGGTTGATAGGTTTGGTGATGTAATCAATAGCCCCAAGCTCAAGCCCTTTGGTCTCGTTAGTTACTTCATTCATGGCAGTTACAAAGATAATTGGAATATCATTAGTAGCTGAATTTGCTTTTAATCTTTTGCAGACTTCGTATCCATCCATCTCCGGCATCATTATATCAAGAAGAATCAAGTCTGGATGGTTTTCATCCACAGCCTGTAAGGCATCTTCGCCATTCATGGTAACGCTCACATCATAATCATCTCCAAGAAGATCAGATAAAATATCTATATTTTCCTCTGTATCATCAACAATTAAGATATTATATTTTTGCGATTCATTCATAATTTACTTAATTTCAAAGATTAATCGTTATCTAAAACATTAACTGTTTTGCAACAGCATAGATTCTATTTTTGCTAATATATCACTAAATTTTGCTGCTTTTGACATCATGTGCTGTTTGCCAATCATTCCATTTTTAGTGTCAGAAGGCATGACAAGCGAAGAGCAAAACAAAATTGGAATATCTTTAGTCTCCTCATTGTCCATTAATGAACGAGCCACATCACCACCATCCATATCCGGCATCTCAATATCACACACTATCAGGTCTGGCTTTTCTATCTTGGCAAGGTCTAAAGCTAATTTTCCTTTATTGGTAAAAACAACATTAAATCTTCCAGTTTTATCAAGTTTTGTTTTAAGCAGAGTAGTAACTGATGGATCATCATCAACAAGCATTATCTTCTTTAAGTTTTCCATATTTTAAATTTCTCCTTTTTTATAAACGTATAAATTTTCAATCAATATTAACGTATCGTATCTGTATATCGCTTAAAGAAGATTCCAGCAAATTTAAGCTATTTTTAATTGCTTGAAAATCGTGCTGTTTTGCTGCTTCTTCAATTGCAGAGCCAAGTGAACCCTGATCTTTAAAGCCATACATATTAAATCCGCCTTTAAGTTTGTGCCCCAATTTTTGGATCATTTGATAGCCATTCTCTGTTAAAAAGGGTGATTCAGATTTTCTAATCACTTCCTGTATCTGTTCAATTTCAGATTTTTTATCGCCCATAAAAGAGGGAATCAAATCTTCAAGATCAGCATCAATTTCAACTTGGTTTTTATTTTTAAAAAATTTTAAAATTATTTCACGTAATTGTCTGCTGTTTACTGGTTTTGAGAGATACGCATCAAAACCTATATCAAGGCAGTTTTGGCAGGTATTTGGATCATCATGTCCTGACAGGGCAATGATAATCGCATTTTCTCCTCTGTTTGGCTTTTCACTCTCCCATTTTCGTATTAAGCTAACCGCCTCTATGCCGTCCATTACAGGCATCTCCATATCCATAAATATCAGATCAAAATTTCTCTCTTTAAATTTATTGATAGCAGCTTGCCCATTATCAGCAAGCTCTATATCAAATTCAGGGTAATTTAGATATTTTTTTAAAATAAGCTGATTATGTTCATCATCATCAACAACCATGATTCTAAGTTGAGGAAGTTGGGGTTGGGGTAAAGAGCAGTCAACACTACTTTGATTAAAGATTATCTCTTTAACAGCTGATGAAGTTTTTGATAAGATTGCTGAATCTGAAATTTCTGTGCGATCCATCTCTGAATATTTAAGAGTTACTGTAATGGTTGTTCCATCAACTTCACTGGTTGACATTGAAATCTCTCCGCCAAGCTTTTGAGCCATAAGTTTGGCGGAATATGTGCCAAGACCTGTGCCTCCTTTTTTTTCAGCAGTTGCATATTTTTCAAAAAAATTATCTCTGATAGATGCTGGCACTACCCCTTTATTGTGAATGACTATCTTTACTTGTTCGTTTTCAGAACTTTTGCTGAATAGCTTAATAGTAACTGTTGCACTGTTTGACGATGCTTCTACAGCATTTTTTATCAGATTAGCAAACATGGAGTAGCAGAGTAGCTCCTCCCCTAATACTCCAAAAATATCACAATCAGAGGCTGACCGAATATTGTCAGCCAGATCATTAATGAACAGATTAAATTTAATTTCCTTTGAATCAGTTAGACTACGAAGAGCAAAAAGGATCTTTTTTATGATACTCAAAATATTTAGAGGAACTGGATTTAATTTATAGCTGCCTTTCTCCATCTTAAACATATCAAGTGAGAGATTTATCATGTTGAGCATTATGTGTCCTGACTGTTCAATCATCTCAAGCAGTTCAACCTGATCTGGTGCAAGACGGCGGCTATCTTGGAGCAAAATTCGAGGTATGGAGATAATACTGTTAAGCGGAGTCTTAAGGTCATGGCGGCTTATGCGATCTATCTCCTCTCTTAAATGGATATTCTCTTGCAAAATATTGTTCTGACGCTCTAAATTTTCACGAGCCTGTTTTAACTCCAAATGGTTTTCAACCCGTGCTTTTACAATTGGTGGGCTGATCGGTTTTGTAATATAATCGACTGCCCCAAGTTTTAACCCCTTTGTCTCATCTTCAACTTGACTTAACGCTGTTATGAAAATAATTGGAATATCTTTGGTCTTTTCATCTGCTTTGAGTCGTCTGCAAACCTCATATCCATCAATACCCGGCATCATTATATCAAGCAGAATCAAATCTGGTGGATTTGTGCGAACATCTTCAATTGCACTCTCTCCGTCCATAGCAACGCTAACCTCATAATCATCACCAAGCGTATCAACTAAAATGTCTATATTTGCCTCTGTATCATCAATAATAAGAATGTTGCAGTGGTTTAACTCGTTCATTATTCACCTTATTTCAAACATTGTGGCATAGGTTTGACAAGTTTTTAAAAGTTGTCAAACCTTTTATCCATATCCATATTATCCATATTTTCATCAACTTCATTTTCAACTTCACATACCCCAAACCGTTATTGTCTTATCTTTGTATCTTTCTGTTTTGCAAAAAATTTTCTCTTCCCACGTTTTTAAGCTGTCTCTATCAAAAATAATCAGATGCCCGTCATTGCACCCGCATCTGTCCATATATTGGTAAGTCTGTTCAAGACCGTCTGAGATTGTCTTTTCAAGGGATTTATGCAATATTTTAAGCTCAATTATCTCTCGTTGAACTTTTTTTGCCTCTTGCTGAACATCTTCCATTTCTCGTTTAACGCTTTTTGTTATCTCTTGTTGAACTCCTTTTGAATAATTCCAGATAACCATTAAATCAGTTCTGCCTCTACCAAGCCCATACTCTCTTTCAATTCTGCCGCCTGAATTTATAACTCTTTGCAAAAATGCCTGCATCAAAAGCTGGGGACCCGCCTCTTTATACTGAAATCTCTCAACCCAGCTCTCTGAATTTTCTCTAAAAAACTCCTGAAATCCTTTTAAGAGCTTTGACATATCAAGCATGCCATCATCTTTTACATACCATAAAGTTTTATGAGAAATAAAATCTTGAGTAGTGGATGTCAGCATTCTTGGGATTATTTCCATGTATATTGGATTGCTTATCACAATTGATGGTTTTCTCTTAATAAGCCCAAGGTCAGTAAGATATTGAACATCATCTTCTGGAATATCAGCAGTAACCATTTTACCTGTTATAATCGGCTCAATAACTCTTCTTACTCTTTCCTCACGTAACTTATCAGCCAACTGGTCAAGATGAGTCTCTCTTCTTAAAATCAGAGCCTCTTTTGCATCAATTACCATCTCTTCTGTAATTGGCTCTTTTTCTAATATTTTGTCTCTTCGCTCTTTAGTTTTAAAGCAGGTCTCATAAGCTAACGCATTCACAAGCCAAGGCTGACCTTGTGTATATTCCCAAATTAACTCTTTGGCTTTAACATCAAATTCCTGTCCGGTTTCCTTTGTGTGCTCTTCAAGAAGAGTATAAACTTCAGATTCACTGAAATCGCCAAGCCTTAAAGATTCAGCCTTAATGTTAAATGCACTTCCGCCTGTAATAATTGATTTCTCTTTATCTGAGTGTATTCGATAATCTCGAACATCTCTCACACCGCACAAAATTATTGATTGAGGGAAATGTTCTGGTCGTTTATCGTAACCAGACCTAATTTGACGAAGTACTGAAATAAGCGTATCTCCAACTAATGAGTCAATTTCATCTATCAATAAAACTAAAGGGGCTTTAAGGTCAATAGAACAAAAATCTGTTAAACATCTGTTTAATGATGAAATATAGCCTGTTTCATCAAGAATTTTGGGCAGAATAGCTTCTATAAAATTATCCTTTAAATAAATTTTTGCTCTTGATGCCATCTCATTCATTATAGCATTCATACCCTGCCTAATATCCTCTCTCGCACCTTGAGCCGCCTCCACATTTATATAAAGGCATTTAAAATTTGTTTGATTGTTCAAATACTCCATCAAAGCGAGCAAGCATGAAGTTTTGCCAGTCTGTCTTGGGGCGTGGAGAACAAAATATTTTTTCTGCTCAATTAAAGATAAAATTTCCTCTAAATTGATTCTCTCAAGCGGGTTAAAGCAATAGTGGTCTTTGGGTCTTATTGGTCCTGCTGTGTTAAAGTAACGCATGATTCTCCCCTTTAGTTCTACTTTGTTAGGTTACCTTTTCATTGGCTTCTGCGGCCATAAAAGTGACATTCACTATGAAGGATTTACTGTTTTTGATCTCGTTTTGCTGATTATGTTGGCATTTTATTGAATTAATCAGTGTTTTATTTGGAACTTAACAAAGTAGAGCTAAAACCAAAAAAGAAAAATCAATAGCTGGTAAAGACCTCATATTACATGAAGTAATTTGGGAAATGTACAAAAAATAACATCCCCAGACGTTTGGGGCTGGTTATTTCAAGCTCACCGATCAACTTCAAATTATAGCCATAAAATTCTTTAGGATCATGGCCGTTTAAGTGAGATAACCTCCCTGTTATATGACTCTCCATGGCCACCTCTTGTTAGGATAGCGGAGCTGTCCGGACTAAACAGCGGATTCTCCAGAACCTCATATTTTTTGTTCAGCGTAGTGCCATTAAGAGCAATATAGTAAAAACCATCTTTTTTTATCTTGACCGCGATCTCTGAACTGTTCGGACTGAAAACCGGCGGATACACCATATCAAAGAGACCGTTCCATGCATTGCCATCAACAGCAATTCCCCATTTTCCCTTATCCTTGAATAGACAAGCAATTCTGTTTCCATCAGGGCTAAATACAGGATCCGAAACATAATCTGAAAAAGTGATTTCCCAAGGGATGTTATCAAGAACCATAGTCCATCGTCCGAATTCCGGAGCCACAATCGCGGCAATTTTCCTACCATCAGGAGAATAACAGTGATTCCAGAGCTGGACATACGGGCGATCCCAGAAAATTTCCCCGTCTTTTGCTAAAAACCATTTCCCACCTTTTTTGACCGGAGCTGTTACCGAATAACCATGAAGATGTGTATCTGTCGGATAGCTATGAATATGTGGCTCTGCAGGATGGTTTTGAAGATGCGTTTCTGCTGAATGGTTGTGAAGATGCGTGTCTGCTGCAATTAAAGCAGGTGAAGGAGAAAAACGCGGCTCCCATACTGAAGAAAAGGATGTATTCCATGTTTTCCCATTCACGGCGATATAATATTCACCGTACGAAGTTCTTACTGATGCCGCGACATGTCTGGAATCGCTGGAAAAAGAGGGATTCCATACATTCATGAAATTGCGATTCCACACTTCTCCATTTACGGCAACAGAGTAACATCCCTGTCTGAACTTGAAAATCTCGCTTTCAAGCACATGGACAGCTTCAACAACAGCGGCTGTTTTTTGGCTGTCAGGGCTTAAAATCATTTGAGTAAGACGTGAAAACTCATTTTCCCACGGGATTTGATCGTTGACAACACAATAAGAAAGATCCTTCTGAGCAGATACAGCTATCTGTCCATTGGAATTAAAGACCATGTTCCAGACAAAATCGTAGCCATTGTCCCAGGGATTATCATCTGTGCTCACTTTCCACTCACCAGTATCAGATACTAATGCCGACAATCGACCATCCGGGCCAAACCGTAAATTCCACACCTTGTCATAGCTATTTTCCCATGTTTCCGGCTCATTGCCTTCTCTCTGGATGCAGACTGTAAATTCCATATCATCGTTCTTTACAATTGCCGCAACCTTTTCGCCATCAGGACTGACACGGAACTCCTCAATATATGAGAACATATCTTTCCATGAACCAAAATCAGCAATTTTTTTTGTGCCAATATCCCAGTCCCACTTATCATAATTGTTCATTATTTTCATCCCCCTTTACGCCCTATATTGTTTTTATTCTTAGCATCTTTAATTTATACAATATTAATAATGTTTAGAGTGCTATGGACTTCCAGAAACATATTTTGGTATCTCAATTTTGTAATGGCAACCGCAAGGGTTTGCCCCCTACCTCTCCCCCTCTTTACCTCTCTTCCTCTCGACATCTCTACATATATCCCTATCTACCACCTCAAACACCCTGAAACCTGTATTGCCAAAGCAGTAAATCACATATTGAGATATTTTTACATCAGGATACTCTTTCTGCGGATATTCCTGTTTTAACCCTTCCACATAGCCCGCAATCTGAAGCGT
>JADGBP010000107.1:0-3700 GCA_015231395.1 Desulfamplus sp.
TCTGTTTTGTTGTACTTGGAAATTCGCTTGTGGAATATATAATAAGGGCGACAAGAAAGTATATAAAATTGGAAAACATTAAGATTTTACCTGTTGGGATTGAAAAATATTTAAGATTCTACCTGTTAGGATTGAAAAATATTTAAGATTCTACCTGTTGCGATTGTAAGTTGTTCAGATTTTACCTGTCCGTGCAAATATTGATAATACAATCCATGTTTTAACATCAAATTTAATCTCCGGTGTTTCAAGTAGCTTTTGTGCTTCTTCACTTGATATCATAAGAACTTCGATATCTTCAGAATCCTCATTCCATTCAAGAGAAGGCTCACCCGAGCAGTTAGCGTAAACTAGAGCAATGGATTCATCTGTCATTCCGGAAGATGAATAGATGATGGGGCTTGTTCTTATAAAGCTTACAAGTTCAAGCCCAGTCTCTTCCTTGAGTTCCCGTTCCGCCGTCTCTTCAATCTGTTCGCCTTTATCCACGAGTCCGGCAGGAAAGCCGTACTGATAATCTCCAAGCACTACTCGGAATTCTCTTATAAGAACCAGTTTCTGGTAATTCATATGAAATGGTACTACAACCACGGCATGTGGCATTTTATTAACTGTTTTGTTAATCGAGACATCCACAGAATTAGTGGTGTTCAGAGTAACATCTGGTGTCTCTGACCTTGACGCGAATATCCATGATTTGGGATTTCCGGCTCTGTCCTGATATTTGATGTTAAAAAGGTTGAGGTGTTTAAAATCTGTCAGTTTTTCTGTTGTAATAATGTTCATGAAATCTCCAAAAGGAACTTCCTAATATTACTCATAATCCATTCTTAAACCCAGTTTTCTATCTTGAGGTTTGGCACTCTCTTAAACTCTTTTTCATTGTTGGTTACAAGTATGCAATTGCGTGACAATGCATGGGCAGCGATCAACATATCTAAATTACCAATGGGTGTGCCTTTTTTTTCGAGGTAAGAACGTACTTCACCATAATGTCTGGCTGCAATATCATCATAAGGCAAGACATCGATAGCGGCTGTAAACTGTATAATGGCAAATCTGTTCTGATCGGTTCTCATGCTTTTCATTGCACCGTATTCAAGCTCACTCAGTGTTATTGAAGAGATGGCAATTTCGGCAATATCGTGTTCCTGAAGATGATTCAAAACTTTTTCAGGTTTTTGCTTTATGATATAAATACAAATATTTGTATCAAGCATCCATAAACTCACAATATATCTCTCTCCTGACAAACATAGTCTTCTCTTGTATTCATAAAGTCATCTGAAAAAAGGTCAAGACTGTTAATCAGTAATGACCATGGATTCTCTTTGGGTATAAGGATTACCATTCCCTGAAATTTTTTAATATAGACATCTGTTCCAGAGAATCTGTATTCTCTTGGCAAACGAACTGCTTGGCTGCGTCCATTGATAAACAATTTTGCTGTATTCATAATATTCTCCTATGAACACATGTGAATTTCTCATGTGTATTTAATATTTTCGCCTTATATCTTCTCTGATAAATATTGTTATTTAAAACCGTTGTCAAGTAAACATAAAGTAAACATAAATCTATTTGCTTAAACATTGGTATTCAATTTTACTTAAACATTTGTATTCAATGAAACCTGATCTCCAGAATATTAGCTAAAAAAAGGATTGCTTGGGATAAAAAAGATTGGCTGGGGAAAAAAAGGTTGATTAAGAGCAAGAAAACTGATTAACATAAAACTAATTCTTTCGTGTGTGGTGCTGCCTCTAAGAATGTAATTATATTGAGTTTGACAGGGAGTTTGTAATGTTTACCAAGATAGCCTGTTTTTGCTCACTAATTCTTTTTCTCTTGATGATATCTCCAGTTGACAAGATTCATTCTGCCACGATTTTGAAAATGAGTCACCAGTTTCCGGCAGATACCATCGGCTCTAAAATTGACCAGTGGTTCTGCGATCAAATCAAATCCGCAACAGGCGGTGAAATAGAGATTAAAATTTTCTGGTTAAACCGGCTTGGTAATCCCCAAGAGATCCTTGAATTGCTCAAGACAGGTATCATTGACATGGCTGCCATCTCTCCAGGATATTTCTCTTCTGAGATGCCGCTATTTGCCGCACCAAATTCCATACCCATGAGTATGGACAATATCTGTCAGGCAAGTCAGATAATGAAGGCATTTATGGATAAAATTCCCGCTTTTGCAAAAGAAGCTTCGGAAAATCATGTCCAGCCTCTTTTTTTTCATGTTCTTAATCCGTATTTGCTGGTTACAAAACAATCGATAACTCGGTTTGCTGATCTTGAGGGAAAAAGGATAAGAATATGGGGAAATGATATGCCTCGACTAATACAAGCGGCAAAGGCAAAACCTGTCTCGTTGTTTCTGCCAGATATTTATGATGCAATGAAAATGGGAGTGATTGACGGATGCCCATTTTCGGTTGATCTGGTTGTATCTTATAAAATATACGAGATAGCCCGTCATATTACAGAGGTGGTTTTATGGGAAGGGCCGGCATGGGGTATATGGGTAAGCGAAAAAACATGGCAAAAACTCTCTCCGTCTGTACGGAATATTTTCGTGGAAACTGCCGAAAAAGCAAGACTGCGTGATATTGAGTCAACCGTTATGGCTGAGAAAAAAGCCAGAGCGTTTCTTCTGGACAATGGGGTTCAGTTCCACTCTTTTCCAGAAGAAGAATTAAGCCGGTGGAAAAACGAGAATCCTGATTTCTTTTCGGATTTCATACGGCAGATGACAGAAAAAGGTAAAGGCGATGCCGCTCAACAGATGGTTGATATGTGGCAAAAAATGAGAGCAGAGATCAAGTGCCAGTAGAAATGCTATAGCGGAGATACAGTGCCAGTAAAATGCTATAGCGGAGATACAGTGCCAATAAAAATGTTATATTTGGTTGTGTGGAGTGATGAATAAAAAACCCAGATTTTTTTTAAATATAAGAACAAAATTGATGTTGACTCTCCTGATATTAAGCCTTCTTCCATTTTTGGCTATCGGGATCATATCGTTTATGAATTCAACCAGAGCCATATCCTCTCTTGCCTTTGATAAACTGACCAGCATAAGGGACACCAAAAAGGTTCAGGTTGAAAGATTTTTCGTAGAACATCAAAAAAATCTTGAGTTTCTTGTTGAAGCTGTAAAAAGCCTTAAACAGGCTGCTTTTGATAAACTTAACAGTGTCCATAACAGCAAAAAATTAGCATTAACTAAATATTTAACTAATTGCTCAAGCGATATCAGGATTCTCTCAGCAAGTTCAAGTATGAAAAATGCTCTTGATGACTTCTCTTCTGTTGTAGATAGTAACAACAATTTTGATAAAACATTGTATGATTTTTTTGAAGAGACAAAATACAAAAGTTTTTTCAATCAGTTTGCAGACACCAATCGATATTATGATTTGATGCTAATCAACAAAAAAGGCGAAGTTGTATTCACCATTAAAAAAGAATCCGATTTGGGGCAGAATATCCTCAAAAGTTCTACTTTGAAAGATAGTGGTATTTTCAGATGTTTTACACAAATAATGAACAACTCCATGATTACCAGTTCTTCCTCCAGCACTAAACCTACGGATGTTAATTCTACGATTTCCAGTTCCTCCAGCACTAAACCTACCGATGTTAATTCTTCTGTTGTTATTGAGGATTTTCAACCCTACAAACCTTCTGGA
>JADGBP010000107.1:3795-7197 GCA_015231395.1 Desulfamplus sp.
CAAACCGCAAAATATCTACTTCATTTGGTCCAGTTATAGAGTATGGCAGCAACGGAGAGATGGAAATCATAAAATATGATGTCCTTGGAATCTTGGGACTGAAATGGACTATCGTTACCTCCATGTCATTAGAAGAGCTGATAGCACCCGCTCTGTCAAAGAAAGATGATTATTTCAGCAGGTACGCAAGCTTGTATGGATTCAGTGATATTATGCTTATATCTGCTGGAGGTTATGTGTTTTATTCTGTGTCTGACTCCCCTGAGTACGGTACAAATCTTATTACCAATTCATTCGCGGATTCAAGTATTGGAATGCTTTTTAAAGAAATATCTTTAACCGGTAATTTTAGCTTTGTCGGTTTTTCTTCTTCATATAAAACGTCTGATTCTAATAAAGGTACTGATTCTAATAAAGGCACTGATTCTAATAAAGGCACTGATTCTAATAAAGGCACTGATTCTAATAAAGGCACTGATTCTAATAAAGGCACAGATTCTAATAAAGGCAATAATTCTAATAAAGTGTCTGGTTCTGAAGATGATGTTGTTTTCTGTGATTCTGTATTAGGCCAGCCCTTTGCATTTATTGGCAAACCGGTTGTGAATAACGGCGTAATTGAGATGGTTGTTGCTCTCAAGATTCCTCTTGATATGATAAACCAGATCATGCATGAGCAGACCGGAATGAATATTGCCGGAGAAATCTATCTTGTGGGAAGCGATGGATTCAGTCGGTCGTTTATTGCGGGTGTAGATTCAAAAACGTTCATTTCCAAGCCGGATAACTCTAAGGTTACTATGCAGGGCAACTCTAAGGTTACTATACAGGGCAACTCTAAAGTTGATATGCCGGATAACTCTAAAGTTGGTATGTCAGACAACTCTAACATTGGTATGTCAAAGCCATCTGTGGCTATTGTTCATGTTGAAAGTGAAGCTGTAACTGAAGCACTGGCAGGTATCACTGGAAAGAAAATTATCAAGGATTATCGAGGAGTTGAAGTTCTTTCCGCTTATGCTCCTCTTCGTGTTTTTGATACTACATGGGCAATCTTGGCTGAAATGGACAAGGTAAAAGCCTTTGCAGAATTGAAACTTTTCAAAATAAACGCATTCGTGGTGGGACTATGGTCAGTTATATTTATCATATTGATAGCTTTTTCAATCTCAGGTCATCTTACAAAACCGATTGCAAAGCTTATAATGGGTGTTCATCAGGTAAAATCCAGAAATTTTGACATAACGCTAAATATAAATACCAATGACGAGCTTGAAGTGCTGGCAAAGGCGTTTAACAGAATGGCGTCAGAGATAAGAAAATATTCAGAAGAGCTGGAGTTAAAGGTGGTGACCCTTGAAAATATGGAGACTGATCTTCGCACAAGCAATAGTCTTCTCAATGCCGTGCTTAACGGAACAACAGATATGGTATTTGTCAGGAATCTTGAAGGACGGTATATTTTGGTCAACCAGTCTGCGTGTAAAGTTTTTGGCAAAACAATGGATCAGTTTATCCTGAATCGCTCCAGAGACGTAATGCCACCTCAAATAGCTCAGGACATTGAAGATACGGATCGTCTTATTATAGATTCTGGTCAGAGCAGTCTTTCTGAACTTGAGGTTCCTTCGCCAGATGGTGACGGTACAACTCAATGGTGGCTTTCCAACAAAAATCCCTATCTTGACAATGATGGCAATATCATTGGTGTTATAGGGATATCCCGAAATATTACAAAGCAAAAACTTGCGGAGATAGAGAGAAAAAAACTTGAAATCCAGTTACGTCAATCCCAGAAAATGGAAGCTATTGGAACTCTGGCTGCTGGAGTTGCTCATGATTTCAACAACATTCTTTCAGCAGTTCAGGGCTATTCAGAAATGGTAATAGACGAGCTTCCGGAGTTCAGTTTTGAAAAAATGTCCATGGAAAAAGTTCTTCATGCATGTGACAGGGCAAAAAAGTTAGTCAAACAGATACTCGCTTTCAGCCGCTTATCTTCAGATGAGGAAAATTCTCCATTGAATATTCATGACACCTTGCTGGAGGTAATTCAACTTATCCGTGCGTCCATTCCGGCAACGATAGAGATCGAGACTCGTATAAGCAACAACTGCGGCGAGATTCTTGGTGATGCCACAAGGATACATCAGGTAATTATGAATCTATGTACCAATGCAGCCCATGCCATGGATGAAAAAGGTGGTACAATGACAGTCAGCCTTTATGTTGAGGAGTTGACACAAACAGATTTGACTCAAGGATATCTGACTGAAAACAACCATAGAACCAGTCTAACCGGAAACAACCAGAAAAGCAGTCTAACCGGAAACAACCATAAAACCAGTCTAACCGGAAACAACCATAAAAGCAGTCTAACCGGAAACAACCAGAAAAGCAGTCTAACCGGAAACAACCAGAAAAGCAGTCTAACCGAAAATGGTCTAAAAAGTAGTCTGACCAGAGGTTTTTTGAAAAACAATATTCTGGCAATGTCCGGCAAATCAGTTAAGCCTGGTCCATACATAGTTCTTTCGATTCAGGACACTGGAAGCGGAATTGCACCAGAGCATCTGGATCGGATTTTTGACCCCTATTTTACCACCAAGCCAGTCGGGAAAGGTGCTGGTATGGGACTTTCCGTGACTCAAGGCATTGTGCGTAATTGTGGCGGCATGATTACGGTTGAAAGTACATTGGGCAAGGGAACAACTTTTTATGTCTGGTTTCCGCAGATTCAAAAAAAGACTTATGAAATTGATACTTCAGAAACAACGGATAGCATAAAAACGGATAACGCAGAAAGAGAGATTGGCAGCACTGAAGCTGATATTACAGTTAAAATAGATAAAGATGGAGTGCCTGGAGGATACGGACGGATTCTTGTGGTGGATGATGAACCGGATATGGTGGAAATTACAACACACAGGCTTGAAAATCTTGGTTACACTGTGACCGGAATGACAAGCAGTCTCGATGCTCTGGTTTTGTTTGAGGCAATGCAAGACCAGTTTGATCTGATCATTACTGATCAGACCATGCCAAAACTTACCGGTGTTGAACTTGCCAAAAAGGTTATGGATATCAGAAAGGACATGCCGCTGATTCTCTGCACCGGTTACAGTTCCAAAGTGGATTCGGCAAAAGCACAACAGATGGGTATCAAAGCATTTCTGATCAAGCCGGTTGACTATAAAGAGCTTGCTTTTGCTGTCAGAAGAGTTTTTGATAGTTGCTCTTGATGATACAACGTGATCATCACTTTACACGGTACACATGATAGTCGCTTTACGATGCAACATAATGACAGCCAATCGATTTTTTATGACGCATTGCCGCATTCACGATTATTGATGCATTGACCACGCCATTTCTAAGTTCAATAATCTGCCTGTTCAACTT
>JADGBP010000108.1 GCA_015231395.1 Desulfamplus sp.
GAGGTGAAGACGGGTTTGGATATGATCCTGTCTTTTTTTATCCAGATTCTGGAAAAACATTTGCCGAAATGTCAATTCAGGAAAAGAGCATGGTCAGTCATAGAGGTAAAGCGATTCAGGAGGTTATCCATGAGTTTGACAAAATACTTGAATGGATAGATATCAATATGCCAAAATTCAAAAAAGTTGAATGCAGTTCTCAATGTTAATGAAAATCAGAATGTATTTTCATGGTAACTTAAAATGATCAAAATTGAAAACTCATCTGAATATATCAGAAAAGTAATAAGTAAAAAAATTGGCAGTGATTCTATTCGCAGATTTAAAAACGCGTTTCTTCTCCATCAGAAGCTTGGCAGTGAATATCTTCTTGCTCCTGTAGCTATTCATGAGGATAAAAATGAGCTGATAATGGAGTTTGAATCATTTGACGCTATCTGTCTTGCTGATCAAAATTTTGTGGAATCCCTCTCCATGGAAGAGAAGATGGATATTGCCATTAAAGCCGTTGGAGCACTGGCATTTCTGCATCATAACAAGATTATTTACAATGAAGTCTGCCCTAAGGCTTTTCTATATGACCGAAACAGCGGACTTTTGAAATTTACAGGTCTTGACCGTGCTGTGCCTTTTGGCGAAGAGCAAAACCTTTGGGATTATTCCCGTTTGGAAACAGAACGGGCATGCTGCATTGCTCCGGAACAGAGCGGCAGAGTGAAAGAAGGCATTGATTTTCGTTCTGATATATACTCACTTGGCATTACACTCTATTTTCTCTTTAGCGGCAGATATCCTTTTTACAACATTGATGTAATGGCTCTTATACATGCTCATATTGCTCTGATTCCGCTACCTCTTCACGAAATTATCGAAAATTCTTCAAAAGGAATATCTGATAGATCAGGCAAGAGCTCTTTTCCGGTGATGTTAAGCCGGATTGTTGAAAAACTTTTACAAAAAAACAAAACTGAACGCTATCAGAGTTGTGATGGTGTGCTGGCAGATTTAAAACAATGCAGACATTCTTTGATGAGCACAGGGGATATTCCTGATTTTCCTATTGGTCGGTATGATTACACAGCACAATTAATTTTATCAAAAAATTTTTTTGGCAGGGAAAAGGAGCGTGAAAAACTTCTTGAAATTTTTGCTTCCTTAAAAGAGCACGGGAAGCAGGAACTTGTTTTTATTTCCGGATATGCCGGAGTTGGAAAATCTGTTCTTGTGCAGGTGTTTAAAGAGCACATAGAGAGCAATGGGGCATTTTTTATCAAAGGAAAGTTTGAGCAGTATAAAATTTCTGTCCCTTATTATGGATTTACACAGGCTCTGGAAAATATAATTCAGCAGATCCTTTTTAAGGATGACAACTATGTGCAGTGGGTCAAAGATAAATTACTCCAGAGCGTTGGCACTAATATAGCCATTATATGCGAATTTATTCCCAAACTGTCGTTAATTGTTGGAGATCTTCCTCTACTTCCTTCACTGCCTCCAACTGAAACTAAAAACCGTTTTAATCTCACCTTTTTATCTTTTGTTAAAACACTCTGCTCTCTTGGACAGGAGGTTGTTCTGTTTTTGGATGACCTTCAGTGGGCAGATGCTGCCGCACTCAAGCTTCTCCAAAATATTGTCGAAGACGGTCAAATACGCCATCTGCTCATGATCATGGTTTATCGTGACAATGAGATTAGCAGAGCACATCCTCTCTCTTTGATGATGAAAGATCTTAAAACTTTTCACAAGATTGACCTCAGACCGCTTTCTGTAGAACACGTCAATCATCTTATTGCTTCAAGCCTTGATACATCTCCAGAAATAACCATTAATCTTGCACGGTCGATAATGGCCAAAACTATGGGCAACCCTTTTTTTACAAGGGAGTTTCTCAAAAATATATACTATGAGAAACTGCTTGCTTTTGATCAGGAGCAGTCTGTATGGGTCTGGAATATTGATGAGATAAGAGCACAGAACATCAGTGATAATGTAGTGGATTTAGTGCTCGATCGCCTTAATCATCTGCCACGGGATTGTGCCCGTCTTTTATGCTGTGCATCCTGCATTGGAAATGTGTTTGGGGATATGGAGATGAATGGCATTTTTAATGAACCCCGCGAAACTCTCCATGACCGTCTCTATCCTGCCATTGAAGCAGAACTGATTGTGGCAACTTCTCCAAGGAACAATGAAGAATCAAATTGCTACTGTTTTTCCCATGACAGAATTCAACAGGCTGCAGCCATGCTGCTTTCCGGGGAAGAGATTGCACAGGTTCATTTTAAAATCGGCACATGGTACAAGTCCATTATCCAAAGTGATAATACGCTCGAACATACCTTTAAAATTGTTAACCATCTTAATAAGGCAAGTGATCTTATTGATGATGATACAAAGAGGATGCAGCTTGCTAAAGATAATTACAGGGCAGCTCTTCAGGCAAAATTTTCTACAGCCTATGATATTGCCATCTCATATCTTGAAAAGGTGCTCAATCTTCTTGAAAACAAGAGAATTGAATGGGAATCCGTGATTAAGCGGGAGTCTGGGCTTGAATGCGAATCCGGTATTGAACACGAGTCTGGGATTGAGAACGATCTTTTGTTTTATATTGAAAGTATGATTGAACTGACAGAGCTGAAATATCTTACTTTTGATTTTGCAGGCGGAGACGAGTTTTATGGAAAAACTATGAAGCTTATCATTGCATGGGAACAGCAACAATCTTATCGTAAATACAGTATTCAATTAACTCTCAAAATCCGGCTTCATAAAATTGTTATTCATTCATGGATTGCCCTGAACAAAATGGAGGAGGCTTTGCTAAAAGGTTTGGAGGTGCTTGGGGAGCTTGGCATTGAACTGCCGGAAGAGGACAATCCGTTTGTCTATTATCCTTCTCTTGAAAAACTTTATGATACATCACGAGTATCAGCTCTTCTTGAATTGCCGCTGATTACAGACGAAATATCGATTCTTGCCCTTGATATCCTCAATACCATCATGTCTCCGGCTTATCTGGTCTCTCCCAAATATTACCCAAAGCTATGTTATGTGGCAGTCAAGCTGTGCATTGAAAAGGGAAACTGTGCAGCAGCTACCCATGTATATGCGTTTCACAGTCTTCTTCTGTGCGGTGTCATGTCCAGATACAGGGAGGGAAGAGATTTTGCACGTCTTGCACAGACGCTTTTAGAAAAATTTGATACTAAAGCATATATGGCAAGGGTTGATATGATTGCCAATGCTTGTGTAGTTCACTGGAATGCTCCGATTGAACAGACTCTTCTTCCTCTAAAGGATGCCGTAGCAAAGGGACTGGAGTATGGAGATGTTGAACATGCCTGTTATTCTGCTATGTATTATTGTCTATACTCCTTTTTAAGAGGTGCCCCTTTAGATGAGGTAAGTGCAGAGTGTGCCTACTATTATGATCTGACTCATGAACTTCGGCAGAAATTTCAGACAGTATATATTGATATCTGGCAGCAGTGCGTTAAAAATCTGATGGAAGTTTCAGATACGCCTTTATTGTTCTATGGAGATGCTGACCTTGAAAGAGAATTGCTGAATACTCTTGTAGAAGCCAATAATGTCTCATCCCTCTACTCTTTTTTTCTTACCAAAGCCATATTGGCAACTTTTTTTAATCAACCTGAAAAAGCATTGGAGATGATTCAGGAGGCTGGGAACTATAAAATGGGTGTAGCCAGTCTCTATCATGAACGGGAATACCATGTTTATGAATCTGTGATTTTCTATCTTAATCTTAATTCTATTGACGAGCAGATTGTTTTGGATCTTCTTGAAAATAACTATCAGTATTTTGAGCGTCTTTCCCATACAGCTCATAAAAATAATTTGTGTTGCATGCATCTTGTGACATCCTTGATGAAGGGAGTAAATGATGCCCCTGATACATGGAATGCTCTGGAGCTTACTATTGAAAGTGCACAGGATGCGGGTTTTATCCATATTGCGGCAATAGCCCGTGAGCTTGAGGTGCGTTACTGGTACAGCAGAGGAAAAAAGGAGTTTGCCGCAATTTATGCAAGACAGGCTGTTGAAACTTTACAGGCATGGGGGGCCACTGCCGTAGGATATGCTTTTGTAAACCGCTATCCTGATTGTTTTCATCTGGATCAACCAGATGCTTGGGATAAAAAAACAGGTTCTAATGCAAATCACGCTTTTTCAAATACAAATCAAATTTTTCCAGGTGTAAGCCGTGCTTTTTCTGGTCTGAGCCACGGCTTTCAGGGGGCAAGCCAGAGCTTTCCGAGTATGCCTCATACTCTTGCCAACGTAAGCCAAAGTTTTGATATGGCGTCGGTTCTTAAAGCATCTCACGCAATTGCAGAAGAGCGAACTTTGGAGACTCTGCTTGGAAAGATTATGGATATCATAAACCAGAATTCCGGTTCTCAAAGAGGTATTCTTCTTCTGAAAAAAGGCAATGAATTTACAATTGAGGCACAGGGGGGAGTAAACGAAACAATCAGACAGGCGGGCGAATGTTGCAAACAGAACGGTGAAGATGAAAATGATGTTATTTTAACCGCCAGTTATCCAAAATCTGTTGTCAACTATGTTCAGCACACACTCTCTCCTCTTATGCTAAACATGCCCTCGGCACAAAAGGAGTTTGCCAGAGATTCCTATATCGCAAGAGTTAATCCCCAGTCTCTGCTTTCGCTGCCTATTGTTTACAAAGGAGAGCTGCTTGGAATACTGTACCTGGAAAATAGAAATATCCAAAATGTCTATTCAGATGAACGAATTGAAATTTTAAAACTTCTTTCGAATCAGGCTGCAATATCAATTGTTAATGCCCGTCTGTATCAGCAAGTTGTGGATCATGCCGCACTTCTGGAAAATAGAGTCAATGAAAGAACTGCCGAACTCAATCGTGCCAATGAGGTACTTCAAAAAACCCTTGATGATCTTCATTCCGCTCAGTCTCAACTGATTCAGCAGGAGAAAATGGCTGCTCTGGGTCATCTTGTTGCCGGTGTTGCCCATGAGATCAATACACCTCTTGGGGCGATAAATACAAGTGCAGGTAATATCACAAGAGCCATTACTGAAAGCCTGGTAAACCTCCCTTTAATCTACCGACTTCTTTCACCAGAACAGGAGGCGGTTTTCAATGAACTGGTGGGCGAGATTGAAAAAAATGGTCAGATTCTAACAAGTAGGGAAGAACGGCAGATTGCCCGCAGACTCTCACAGGAACTTATTGATGAAGGTATTGAGGATGGCAGGGAGATGGCTTCGCTGTTTGTTCAGTTGAGGGTTTATAGCAATCCACTCCGCTTCAGATTACTTCTGGAGCATGAGCAGAAAAACTTTATTTTTAATATGGCATACCATATTGCAACCATTGTCTCTAACAGCCGAAATATTCATACATCTGTGGATCGTGCATCTAAAATAGTATTTGCCTTGAAATCATTTGCCCATTTTGACCGAGATGGTGTAAAAATTGAGGCAGATATTAAAGATGGAATCGAATCGGTATTGACAATTTATCATAATCAAATTAAGCATGGAATCGAACTGATTCGGGATTACAGGGAAATCCCAAAAATATTATGTTATCCAGATGAGCTGAATCAGGTCTGGATCAATCTGATTCATAACGCACTTCAGGCTATGGAATACAAGGGGACGTTAACAGTCGGGATCAGGGAACAGGAACATGCACAGGAGCAAGTTGTGCTTGTAACCATTAAAGATAATGGCTGCGGGATTCCACCTGAAATTCAGCACAGAATTTTTGAGCCTTTTTTTACCACAAAACTTGCTGGCGAGGGGAGCGGTCTTGGACTTGATATTGTCAGAAGAATTGTTGAAAAACATGGAGGAACCATTGTCATTGATTCAAATGAAAATGAAGGGACACAGTGCAATGTCTATATTCCTATGATGTGAAATTTAGGGGTTGTGTCTAATATGCCGATGATTTGAAAATTTAGGGGAGTAGTGTCTATATTCCGATGATGTGAGATTTAGCGATAGTCTTGTGACTAATGAGGATAATGATGAGCAAAAAAGGTGTAATTCTTTTTGTTGATGATGAAAATATTGTTTTAAATTCACTTAGAACTCTTCTGACCCAGAGATTTGATGGAAAGATTAGAATTGAAATCGCGGAAAGTGGAGAAGAAGCACTTGAGATTATTGATGAAATTATTGAGGACGGACTGGAGCTTCAGGCATTGGTTGCAGATTACATAATGCCCGGCATGAAGGGTGATCAGCTACTTGTAAGTGTTCATGAAAGATTCCCTGATGTACGCAAAATCCTTCTTACTGGACAAAGTGACCTTACCGGAGTTAAACGTGCCATCAATGACGCTGACCTGTACCGTTTTATTGAAAAACCATGGAGGGACGAAGACCTGATTCTTACTCTCCAGGGTGCTCTGCATTCTTACAGTCAAGATCAGGAAATAGCGAGACAAAATGAAGAACTCCGCCTGATGAATGAAGAGCTGCGAAGGGTCAATGAAGAACTTATGAACATGAATGAAGAGCTTGAGAATATTGTAAATGAAAGAACCCGTGAACTTCGTGAAAAAAATAGGGAGCTTGAAATTCTTGCCATAACAGATCGTCTTACAGGGATCTGCAACCGGCTAAAGCTTGATGAGGTTTTTGCACAAGAACTTGTTCGGTCAAAACGGTATGACCTTGATTTCTCGGTCATTATTATGGATATAGACCACTTTAAAAGAGTTAATGATACCTATGGACATCAGGTCGGGGACACTGTTCTTGTTGAAATGTCCCAACTTTTGATGGAACACCTCAGAAAAGTGGATGTACCTGGTAGATGGGGTGGAGAAGAGTTCTTGCTGATCTGTCCTGAAACAGATCTGAAGAATGCTATTTTGATAGCGGAGAAATTATGTCATACAATTGCTGAGTTTGATTTTTCTGTGGTCAAACGTGCAACTGCAAGCTTTGGTGTTGCATCATACCTCAAGGGAGATGATGTAAAAAACATGATGTCCCGTGCGGATGCTGCACTTTACAGAGCGAAGGAACTTGGGCGTAATCGAGTTGAGTATTGAGTATTGAATGTAATCCGCTTTGTGGCATTCTTGTGGGATTGAAATTCCTGAATAAGGACATAAGCAGCTTCGCTGCAATTATTGCGGGATTGAAATTCCTGAATAA
>JADGBP010000109.1 GCA_015231395.1 Desulfamplus sp.
GACTTTTGAGAAATAAAATTGTAAATCATCTGACAGTTCCAATGTGGTAACACTGTTAAAGGAGAGATTCAATCATGCCAGTGAGTCCATGACAATCAAGTATCTGGACATCACAACGTCAGACATGGAGGGGTTGTTTTCTGAGAAATAAAATTGTAAATGATCTTATATAAAGTTTGGGGATAAAATCCAAAGAGGTAAAAAAAGGAATGATATAATGTTACCACCAGAAATAAAATTTACAAAAACCAGAATTCAAGAGCAATGGGTTTACACATTCCGGCATGAAGACTTAGGGGCGATAGGACGTATTCGCTTGAAAAGTACCGGACAAAACACCATGATCAACCTGGATGTTACTGGTGACCCGAATGATCCCATGACTGCAAGACGGCGTGAAATTTTTGAACCCCTTGGAATGCGGATAGCAAATGAGATGGAATCTATTGTTGGTCGTGGTACTGAAAAGCCTATTCCAACTCCCCAGCCAATTCAGCCTAAGACACGTGTAGAAAGTAAAATCATGCAATGTGAGAAGTGCGATGCCTATGTTGCTATGCTGATATTTGCTGAGGATGCCCGAACTCCTGATCGATTGGAAGATTATGCACGGATGATGTATCCAGAATATTCAAAAGTGAATCTGCCAACGTGGGTCATTGGATCAACATTAGACAATTCTGAAAATCCACCCGCTTATATCCTGAAAGTTTGGCCTGAAAGAGAACCTGTTTCCATTCTGACTCCAGATGAGTTCAATCCTGTGATCAATAAAATCCAAGAAACACATTGTGATTAATTTTATCATAAAATGTTCCAGTGCTATTGTGAAAAAGGGAAGTTATAGTGGGTGAAATCGCAGCTATGTTATCATTGGGCAATGAAGGAGCATCTTCTTCTTCAGCGGGATTATATAGTTCCAATTCCTCTTAAAAGCTGAGTCATGCACAAAGTATGATTATTTCGGCATCCTTCATATCAACCCCAAAGTAGTTTATACTTTTTTTGAAACGATTCCCGAAAATGGGGCGTTTGCTTAAGAAAGTGTAAACTGGAAAATGAAAGATGCCATTATTTCCTCCTAAACTGGATAGTAAAAAAGCAAAGAGGCACTTTGATTGATGTCATCAAATAATAATCATAAAATCAGGAATGAAAAGCCAAAAAGTATAGCAATATGGGTGTAATTGCACATTTAGGGTAAATCCGTCATAGGATTTAGTGAACCAAACCTTTTTCCTGCTTGCTGTTGAAAGTGCTTTTTGAGAGTACTGTTGAATAAAATCCATTTATTTAATTATTTCAGATAGTTTTTACATAAAATATAAGTGGATTTCACTATTCGGTTTTTGATTCATACAAACGAGCCTTTATTTTCGACAAATTTCACTTCCAGAAAACAACCTATTCACAGACCCCAAAAACGGGAAGTAATTTTTAGCTATATTCAAAATAAATGTAGTAGGTTATAAGATTTTCTATGACGGTTTTTCCCTAAATGTGCAATTACACCCCAATATATGGTCTTATAAGATTCAATTTAAACTATAGTTTTCCAGATAATTAAATTGGCAAGAGTACTGTAGGGGCAACCCTTTGTGGTTGCCCCTCAAAATTGAGAATGCCAAAATATTTTTCTGGAAGTCTATATTAAAGTTTTCAATTTATAATCAAAGTAGTAGCGGGAGAGCACTCAAATTGCTAACGCTTTGAAATAACATTTTGACTTCTTTACTTTTATTGTATAGTTTTAAGCCTGTTTAAGCCAATATAATGAGATTATGTCTATTTTGGATATTGCACGATTAACTAATTGATGAGTCGTTTGAGTGTCTCTCAAAAAGTGATGGAGTCGGAATATGGAAGATCGATGGTTATCTGTAGATGAAATTGGAGATTATCTCGGTGTCAAGCGAGCTACGGTTTATAAATGGATAAGTGAGAGAAGCATGCCTGCCCATAAAATCGGCCGTCTCTGGAAATTCAAGCAAGAAGAAGTTGACGAATGGGTACGTAAATGTGGGGTAATAGACAAGTCATAACAAGGCCTGCAGTAATCTATGGAACTTTTGAATAGCACAACAGAAGCTGGTGTATATGACACAGCAATAAATGTTATTGGCGGGTTGAAGGATTGTAGCGTCATTTTTAAAGCCATTGATTCGCATTTCAGTCAATTAGACACTCTTAAAGAGCTTGTTAACCAGCGTAACGAGTTTAATCTCCGAACCGAAAGAAGCCGAACACGGATTGAACGTGAGGTCAGAAAAGCGTTTTTACAGTTTATCAATCAAGAGCATCAGTACCTTATTCAAGGTATTTTCAGCGAACAGGTTCCCTTGCAGGATAAAGAATTAGCCCTTGTCTGGCAGTTTGCCTTGAACAACAGATTGTTCCGGGAAATTACCTCAAAGGTTTTCGTTAAAACTTACTATTCAGGTCGAGCCAGCATATCGAAGGATGACATTACCGCATATTTGAAAGAGTTCCTTTCTCAAAACAGCTCCCTGCAGGTCAGTTGGTCACAGAGTACGATAAACACCCTTTCAACAAAATATCTGAACCTTATGAGCAAACTTTCCTTTTTGAGCTCTGGCCGGGTTAAGTCATTCAAACACATTCGCCCCTCTTCAGAGTCACAAGTGCTCTTTCTTTACTTTGCAAAATTGTTTACTCCCAACGCAAGTAATATTTTAACTAATGACCTGTTACCCATCAGTTTTATCCCTTCGGAAGATATTCAGGAACGGTTGAAAAAACTCTCCATGAAAGGTTTTTTCAATATGAATTTTAACGGTGTCGCTTTGAATATCGATTTAACCCATAGCTGTAAAGGAATTTGCGATGCCTTATATCACTGATTATCAGCAAAAGTTTGCAGACCTGAAGTTTCATATAGAACACCAGGATCAACTTCGCAGACAAGCCAATGGAGGAAATAGCATCCTGTTCTCTTATCCCTCCGGGGAAGAGCATCTTTACATTGAAAAGGCTAAAGAAATCTATGCCGACAGGGCGGTATTCATAGATATAAGTCAGCTGCTGGTTCAGTTTGTTGATAAAGATGGGTGGGATTCATTTCAGGAATATTACAACGATTTTAAAAACACGCCACACCTCGTCTTTCATTCAGATGATCCTTCTTTAGACCTGTTTGACCTGATTATCGAAGAAATAGAAAAAGCCTGTCAGAAGGAGAGGATTCCAGTATTGGTAAGAACTGGTTGCCTGTTTGGTACAGGGATCGACAACGTAAATATCATGGAGAATAAGGTGGTTATGACGCTGCCACATCCTCTGGTGATTTTTTACCCTTCAAAAATCGAGGACGACAATATTTACTTTTTGAACTTCAAACCTGCATCAAAATATCGTTGTATATTGGTGAAATAAGAGGCTGTACATGACAACAATAAATAAGATACTGACCCTGGATCTTCAGGAAGACATTAAAAATGTGATCGATCTTGAGGATCACTCCGAGCTGGAAATCCAGCAGGAGATTGAATCCTACATTGTGACCGAAGGTATTGGTCGGCACCTCTATAATTTCACTAACCACTTTACCTCCAATATCAAGGAGACCGGTGTATGGCTTTCAGGATTTTACGGATCGGGTAAATCATACTTTGGAAAGATGCTGGGATATATAATAGACAATCCGATCATCAACGGAACTCCTGCCCGGGAACGCTTTATTCCCCGTTTGAAAGGTGTAGCAGATGAAAGCCTAATTGAAAACTCCATCCGCAATCTTGAAGCCATCAACAGCAGAGTCGTGTTTCTGGACATTGCCAAGCAGAATACAGATAAAGGTCTGGCCTTTACTCTTTTTACCAATCTTCTGAAAAACCTTGGTTTCCGGGATGACCTTTACGGCTACATGGAATTTGATCTGTTTATAGACGGCAAACTCGATGAGTTCAAAAAGATTGTCAAATCCAGCGAAGGGAAAGATTGGAATCAGTTGAAGACCAGCAATCGTCAGGTTGCAAAAATTATGCGCAAAGTGTTTACTGAGATGGGCTACAGTGAAGCAGATTATGATGACACCCAAAAGGTTTATAGTTCAGCGATTGAAGATTTCTCAGCAAGTAAGTTTAAGGCAGAGCTTGAAAAATATCTCAAGTACCGTCCTGAAGAGACGGTTGTCTTTGTGTTTGATGAAGCCAGCGAGGCGATCAGCCAGCAGAAATTCACTTTGCTGGATCTGGAAGGCATAAGTGAAGCCCTTTCAAGCATCAGTAACAAAGTATGGACAATCGCCATTGCCCAGGAAAAGCTCGATGATGTCATTAACAATGCAAATGTAAATCGAAGTCAGCTAACCAAAGTAACTGACCGGTTTAAAACCAAGCTCCACCTTGAGTCCACTGAAGTTGATGTTATCATCAGAAGCCGTCTTCTCCGTAAAACGGAAACCGGCCATCAGCAACTTGTGGACTATTACAAGGACAATGAAGGTCTAATATCTGACGCCACCAATCTCAAATCATCGTTTCCCACCAGAACGGCAGATGCCCAGGAGTTTGCAATCTACTATCCTTTCCATAAATATCAATTAGATATCCTGCAAAAATTTCTGTTCAGCTCCAATGCACTGGTAGCTACCCAGATTGCTGCGCGTGGGATGATCATTACAACATTTGATGTTCTGCGCAAACAGATGCGGGAAAAGGAGCTCTACAGGTTTACCCCTGGCTACTCAATATGCACAGAAGCTCAGACAGCACCGCCGATCGGGTTGGTCAACAAGTATGATACCGCCAAAAAAATTCTGAATGAACGCAGCAGCAACATTGACGGTGAAAAGCTGCTGAAGACAATACATCTTCTGGCGGACTCCGAGGTTGTTTCACCAACAGTTGAAAATATCACGAAGAGTTATATCTCTGACATTACAGCCTACTATGACGTAAAGCCTTTTATTGAAGGTGCCCTTGAACTGCTCCTTGAAGCAAAAGTCCTGCTGCTCTCAAATAACAACTACAAGATCACGTCTGACCTTGAAGGCAAACTCCTTGAAGAGATGAAGGATTTCGATGTAGAGCTTTTCAGCAAAAAACGTTCTCTGATCAACTGCATCAAGGATTATAAGCTGTTTTCACAGATTGCTGCATTTAACGACGGTACAGATAGTTTTAAATTCAGCGTTCTGTCTGATCAGGATGATGAACTCTCCGGCCCTGGCAACAAGCAGTTGAAACTAACTGTTTACAGCCTTTTCAATATCAGTGAAAACCGACAGGACTTTATTGAGACGCTCAAACTGGACACCCAGTACAAGAAGGATCTTATGACATTGGTACCGGATACCAGCGATTTCTCGATTATCGACAAGCTGATCGGTGAAGTCAGTCGTTATTCCTACATGGAAGAGAAGTATTCCAACGAGTCTGATCCGGCTAAAAGGCAGATCATTCGGGACTTTTCCATTATTCGGGAAGAAAAAGAGAAGAATCTGCGGGTAAAAATTGAAAAGGCTTATCGTAATGCGTCTTTGGTTTACCTGTTCGATGAACACCTGCTGAACCCTGACAGCTTCAAAGCCACCATTACCGACATTCAACGCAAGCTGATTAAAAACATTTATACCAAACGCTTGGCATCAAGCCTGTCTGAAGGGGTAGTATCCAAAATTTTCAGCAGTGGAAAAGGGAGTTTAAGTAAACTTTTTTCCGGTGATGACTTCAAGTTTTTCGACACCCACGGCAACTTTACTGGTGAGCACCTCAAGGTGGTTGAAGAGATCAATGTAAAAATTAAAAGCAAGTATGTCGATGGCCGCACACTGGAGTCGGATCTCTCCGGTGCCCCCTGGGGCTATTCCTTCGGGACTATTGTCTCCACCCTTGCGGCACTTTTAAGAGCTGGCCGTCTGTCCGTCAAATATAACGGTGATATCTGGTACTCCCATGAAAAAAACGGTATTCAGGACGCCTTTACAAACGCAACTAAATTCAAATCAGCTTCATTCAAATCTATTACAGCAACACTTTCGGCCACACAGAAAAATCAGGCTGTCCAGTTACTCATGGATCTCGATATTGAATCCCACACAAGGCGAAAGGTTGACTGGAATACCAATGACTTTGATCTGGCCGACAGTATCCGACACATGGCAGATCATTTTATCGGTGCTCTGACCACCTTAAATGAGACAGTTGAGGGATTTGAAACTCTATTCCCGGCGGTGGCAGATCAGAAAAAGGTATTACTGATCTTTGCCGGAAAAATTACAGAAAGCAACTACATCGAAAAAGTAGAATACCTGCTTACCAACAGTGACCAGTTTGGAGGATCTATTCAGACCATTCTGAAGGCACAAAAATTCATCAAGAAGAATTTCTCCAGGGTAAAGGAGTTCAAGCACTTTATTGAGGAAGTCATCAGTGAGCTTAAAAAGGCGGATCGGTCAGACGCTGCCGTTCAAGAGGCACATGAAGAATTTGTCCGCTTGTACCAACAGGACATGGTCAAGCATTTTGGCGGTCTTCAACAGCAGGTTCAGATAGTCAAAGACCGTTACTACCAACTGATCAAAAATGCCGCAAACGGAATGAGCCATGAGTATCAATTGATTGGCGGCAAGGTGGATGCAGCCCTTCGCACTCTGAAAGGGTATCCTACAGAGCTGAATATACAGAACCAAAAAAAACTGGATGATCTGAAGCGGCACTGCTCAGACCGGGTCATTAAAGAGCCTGTGCTGGAATATTCCATTAGCTGCAAAAACTGTGGTTATTCCCTGTCTGACATCCTGAACTATACCGCACTGGCTCCGACCAGGGATAGCGAATGCCTGATTATTCAAAGCAGCTTTATCACGGAAGCTCCCAAGCCGGAACCTACAACTGATGGTGGGGGGAAACAACCGCCTGTGCCCAAGAAACCACGCAAAGTACGTTTTCAAGTCGTCAGTAAAGTGATGACAGTGCAGGAATACAAAGTGCTCCTTACTGCTCAACTTACATCATTGGCAGCTGCCAGACCCGATGAAGAGATCGAACTCGAAATAGAAACTTTATGACAGGATTTTAGCATATGAAACGAGTGTAGCCTTTTTGAAATATAGCATAATCACTTAAAAATAGAGCATATTAGAAAGAAAATGCTTGCAAAATCTTCTTTGTTGCAGCAGTAGAATATTTGATTGCGAAGCTTGGGTTCATACCCCG
>JADGBP010000010.1 GCA_015231395.1 Desulfamplus sp.
GGCTGTAAGCATGGTAAAGCCAATAACAAGACTTGTGTAGCTTGTGTTATCCAGAAGATCAAGAGATGGAAGTCGTTTGTAGAAAAAGCCTCTTTTTTTCTCTTTCACAGCTTTTTCCTGAACAAGATAGAGAATGCCAGCCCCGCAGGCAAGAGCCAGTGCCGCCTCTCCTGTAAAAATCATTACAATATGGGATACAAGCCAGAATCCCTTTAAAAAAGATGCTTTTGCGGGTGGCGTATTCTGTGCCAGCAGTGCCGCACTCATCATTATAACAATCAGTGGTGATGCAAAAAGTCCGAGTATTTTGAGATTGAATCTCTGATTTAGAACAATAAACGTGCCTGACAGGGCAAGGGCTGCGATATGAAGAGTCTGTTGAAGGTTGTAAGCCGGAAGTGTCCCCATGATAATTGTGGTTACGCATATCCCCGCAAAATGAAGAGCTGCACCAAGACAAACCAGAATAAAACCATAATTCTGGAATTCTTCTTTTTGTTTGAAAAGATAGAATATGTAGGAGACCATGCTTGCGGCATACACTCCAGTCGCGATTATTAACAGGGCGTGCGATGTACTTTCCAGTGTCATGTTATTCTCCGGAAATAAGGTCTTGATATTCAAATTCGTTGCTGAGATCGCTAATGAGGTCACTGACAAGGTTGCTACCGAGAATATTTTGGAGAATTATCTCTATGCCCGCATTGTCACCCACTGCTATTCTGTCCAACAGATCAGAATAAACGAGTTTCCTGAAAATAGAAGCGTGAGCTTCCGGTGAATGGTTCTGGGCAAGCAGCCTCTTTCTGATATTTCCCATGATCATCAGGAATGTTGTGTACTCTTCACCAAACTGAAGTTCAAGATCTTTTCTAAGTTTTTTAGCAAGTGCAGGACTGTTACCAGAAGTGGAGACCGTAATCACAAGATCTCCTCTTTGCACAATTGACGGGAGTACAAATGAGCTGCCTTCAGGAAAATCCGCGATATTACACAGAATGTTCCTGTCATGTGCGTCTCTGGCAATCTTGCGGTTGAGTGTCATGTTATTGGTTGCCCCGATGACCAGAAACTTGTTATCAAGGTCATTGGAGTCATAAGATTTTTTGATGCAGAGGATAGTGTGGTTCTCAGGGTTACAGACATCAATTTTATTGATAATTTTATCTGTTTTGCTTGCAAACTTATTTGTTTTATTCATAAATTCACTTGTTTTATTTATAAATTCATCAGAGAACGCACTGCTTACCACACTGACCCGAGCCCCACATTTTGCAAGAGTCAGAGACTTTCGTGCTCCCACACTCCCTCCGCCAACCACAAGGCAGCTCTTTCCAGCCACATCAAGGCATACGGGGTAATATTTAAGGTGCTCCGCCGACTGGTGAGTGTCAGCTTTGTTATCCTTCTGGCTCAAGTGCATATTCTCCTTGTGTGTAAAAATTTGGTATTATAGAGTAAAAGAATATTATTTTTCAATATTTAATTATATTTTGTTGGTATTTTGTCGTTGAAAGAAAAAACAATAACAGGAGCAGGATATTTAATTTTGAAACAGTCAAAAGAAACTTTTCACGAACACAACTCATCCGGAGGACGTCTTGATATTATCCTTGACTCCATTGCCGACGGTGTTTTCACCATAGACCTTAATTTCAACATTACCTATTTCAACCGTGCTGCCGAAAAGATTACGGGCATTGAGAGAGAACAAGCAGTTGGTCAAAAATGTTTTGACGTTTTTCGTGCCAACATCTGTCAGCTTAAATGTGCTTTGGGTAAAACCATGAAAACTGGCAGAGAGCACATCAATCTTCATATTGATATATTAAACAGTGACGGGCGTTTAATTCCGGTAAGTGTCAGCACATCAGTGCTTAAGGGTGATGATGGAACAATAACAGGAGGGGTCGAGATTTTCAGGGATTTATCCGCTATTGAAACACTTCGCAAGGAGATACATCGCCATTATCGATTTGAAGATATCATCAGTAAAAATCACGAAATACAGAAAATACTGGAAATTCTTCCAGATATTGCCGAAAGCGGAAGCACTGTGTTGATTGAGGGACCGAGTGGTTCGGGTAAAGAGCTGTTCGCCAGGGCAATTCACAACTTGAGCGGCAGAAAGGGCAAATTTGTAGCGATAAACTGTGCTGCATTGCCAGATACGCTTTTAGAATCAGAACTCTTCGGGTACAAAAAAGGGGCGTTCAGTGAGGCTAAGAAAGACAAACCAGGACGCTTCGCGTCATCCCAAAACGGGACTATTTTTTTAGATGAGATCGGGGACATATCTGCAGCATTTCAGGTAAAACTTTTAAGAGTGCTGCAGGAAAAAGAGTATGAACCTCTTGGTGCGACAGAAATAGTCTCATCAAATGCCAGAGTTGTAGCTGCGACAAACAGGGTATTATCTGAACTCGTGGCTCTTGGAAACTTTCGTGACGATCTTTTCTACCGGTTGAATGTCGTAAAAATTGCGATTCCTCCGCTATCGTGCCGCAGGGAAGACATCCCCATTTTAACAGATCATTTTATTGAAAAATTTAACGCAATGAAAGCCAAAGAGATAGAGTGTGTCTCTGACAAAGTTCTGGAAATTCTCATGCAATATGATTTTCCTGGCAACGTCCGTGAGCTTGAGAACATAATAGAATATGCCTTTGTGATATGTCATGGAAGTGTCATTAAAATTGAACATCTTCCTGTGGAAATCCGTGAGGGGATTCAAATGCGGGAGGAGTATTCATCAACAAATGATCCTCTTTATGAAGCTGAGAAAAAAACAGTTGAGGATGCGTTAAAACTTCATAATGGCAACAGAACATTAACCGCAATTTACCTTGGTATAAACAAATCAACATTATGGCGTAAAGTGAAAAAATACGGGATTACAATTCCTGCCTCTCGATCTTAAATCCAGTCTTAAATCAGATTTAAAATCCAGTCTTAAATCTGATTTTAAATCCAGTCTTAAATCTGATTTTAAATCCGATTTAAAATCCGAGCTTAAATTTGATTTTAAATTCCATGCTTTCAAACAATGCGATTCTGCAATTGATTGCATCGCATGATTGCGTAAATGCAATCAATTATATCCCTTCCCTTTAAATAAAACTTTTCACAAACAAATCACACCTAAAAATCATCCCTTATAATTTACTGTAATTACTTGTTATTCAAATAAAAACAATAAACATTCAGGCATAATCGAATATTTTATAAATATGGCATACACTATGGCATACACCATGCAATAAACATATTGTAAAGTTGTTAAGTTTATATCGGCTACTCAAGCAAATAGGCAAATACAGATCAAAAGAAGATTCTGGGCGGGTCTTCATGAGTAGATATAGACTGGAGATAAAAGCAGATACAGACGAGTCTCACGCAGATATGGAACGGCAAGTTCAGGGGAGGTTTATATGAAAATCGCCATCCCAATTTTTAATGAAAGAGTTTCTCCCCGTTTTGACAATGCTCAGGATTTCATTGTTTTGACAGTTGAAAAACGTATTGAAATTGAACGGCAGGAACTACCAGTAAAAAAGTGGACACTCATCAAAAAAATCATGACATTAATCGAAAGAGAAGTTGATACGGTTATCTGCGGCGGTATTGACAGAAGCTCAATGCAACAATTAAGCTCTTACGGTATCAATGTTTACTCGTGGGTGACCGGCAATGTGGAAGATGCGTTAAGCTGTTTTCTTAAAGGCGAACTTGACTCAGGCTGTATTCTGGGAGCGGGTGGAAAGACTCGGGAACAGTGGCGATTCAGAAGAAAAAAGAAGAACATGGCATTCAACGATTGTGGTTTGGGAAAACATAATCAAAAAGAGGAGGTAATCAATATGTCAGGAATAGATGGAACAGGAGCAAAAGCTCAAATAAGTGTAGCGGGAAGAGGTCGTGGCGGATGTAATACCGGAATCGGCGGACAAGGCTCGGGAGGAGGTCAAGGAGTCGGAAGTGGTCGCGGTGCTGGAGGAGGCGGAGGTGCCGGCCAGGACTCCGGTGGTAGGAGAGGCAGGAGTTTTGGTGGCGGTATGGGAATGAGAAGGCGTGGATGCGGACAGATGAACAGTGAGTATAATTGCAGCATAACAGAAGGTGACCGCTCTTTTTTGGAAGAGCAGAAAAGCCACCTTGAAAACCGGCTCAGTGCAATCAAGATGAGACTTGAGACACTCGCATCACCTGCCAAACCTGATACAGCGGAAAACAAATAGTGAATATATTGAACTTAATATTGAATGTTGAAATGTCAGAATGTTAACTGCCTGAGGAATTTTTTCCTCAGGCATCTTTTCAAAATCGTCTTAAAAGGAGGTAAATCATGGGAAGCAAATACAAAGACGCTTTTAAAGCCGGATTAGCTACACTGCTGATTCCTGTCGCCAAAATGATACTTGATGTCATTTTAGATAAATTATCGAACAAAAAGGATATCCGTTCAAGCTACGAGCAGAAGGGTAGAGATTATAACGCTCAGAGGAGATGATTAATATGTCTAATATATTTAAATCCGCGATAAAGACTGTCTCAAAACAAAACAGGGATTTTTCCGATATAGCTACACTGGCAGGAATATTATTAGCGAAATCAGGAATATCATTTGCAAAAGGCATCTTGAGTAAACCCGGTATCCACGCCTATTTGGAATATCAGATTGAAAAAATAGTGCACGGATGTCCGGAATCAGGCACACATCCAGAAATTCCCGCGGTTGCCAGAACAGCCGATGAGATTGTTAGTCTTTTGAAGTCAAAAGGGTTTTATCCCAATAGAATCGCTGTTGATGGAGTTCCTGGGAGCGGGAAAAGCACGCTTGCAAGAGCACTTGCGTATAGACTCAATATGGATGCGATTTGTCTGGATCATCAGAATATGAATGAAAAAATTAATTTTGATAGAGACATCGCAATCTACGAACATCACAGGCTACTGAGGACACAGGAACTCGATTCCTTTGACGTCATTATTTACATTGACGAACCGGTTTACATTTCAATGGAAAAGGTAGTGAAAAGAAAAAGAGGCGGATACCTTGTCGATATTCTTGATTATAAAAAATTAAAACAGATTGGAGAAAAAGCGTTTGCCACGGTGACAGGTGAATATATTCCTGTTGCAGACGGCTTTGTAAAACTCAGGTTGAAACCAAAAAAAGGATTCAAAGATATTGAGTATCTTCAAAGAGAACTATTCCAGAAAGGGTTGGATGGTACAGGGCTCACTAAAGAAGCACAGCTCTTTTTATGTGTGGATGGCAAGGCAAACAAAGGTTTTTCAGCGTATTTGAATCTGCGGGAATATAAAGAAGAGCTAATTTCCGGTCTTAAATCCGGGGTTAAGTCCGCTTTGTTTCAGGAGAAAACAAATAAACGCGATGGACGGGGTAGATATGGAGCTTATTTCAAAAATCATTGAGATTGTCATTGAGATTGATAATAACATCCATCAAGCTATTCTCAAAATGCACCGTCCATGGTTGACGAAATCCATGACAATATTGACCCATCTGGGCTCAAGCACAGTTTGGTATATACTCTATGCCATTTTCTTTATCTTTATCAAAAGTGGAATGGATATTACTCTTCTGACAAATGGAATGGGCGGACTTCTTCTCGTACTGCTGTTTGCTGAACTGTTCGGGCTCTTGATTATCATCTGTTTAAGGCATCTTACAAAGAGAGAAAGACCATCTAAAGATCTTGCTGTCCGGATCATGGATCCATGGAATCGATATTCTTTCCCCTCTCTTCATTCTACACGGGCATTCATGATCGCGACAGTAATAGGTGTTGCCTGTCCAGAATGGTGGGGATATATGATGAGCATAGCCATTATGACAGGATTCTCCCGCCTTTATCTTGAGAAGCATTATCTGTCCGATGTCCTGACAGGTGCATTTGTCGGCATATGCTCAGCCCTGATATCGTTATCATTTTTTAACTCTTTTTGATGGTATTTTATCGTTCTCGTTCAGGAATTTTAATTTGGTTAATATGTATCAGGTCAATAGAGGTTTAAAATAATGATCACTCTGTTATTAATCAGTACACGAAATGATGCACTGGTCGATCTGTCATCCGGTCTGAAAAAAGATGAGGGAATCGAAATCATTCAGGTGGAATCGGGTCTGAAGGCCCTTGATCAAATTTCAAAAAAGTTCTTTGACCTTGTTATTTCCGATGAAACGACAGTGGACATCACGGGGCTTGAATTTGCGAAAAAACTTCTTCAGGTCAGTCCCGCAACAAACTGTGCGATTGTAAGCCCCCTTTCTTCAAAGGAATTTCATGAGGCAAGTGAGGGATTGGGGATATTGATGCAGCTCCCTGTCCGCCCCGATGAAAAACAGGCGGAGGCGTTGCTGAAACATCTGAAAAAAATTTTGCTTTTGACAAACAAGCGTTGATCGAAGTTGAATGAAGCACCAAGTTGATCGAAAAGGAGATCAAAACCTTGATTATAAGTATTGCAAGCGGAAAAGGCGGGACAGGAAAAACAACCGTCGCGACGAATCTGGCTGTTTCCCTTGAAACAGGTGGGACAGGAAAAACAACCATCGCGACGAATCTGGCGGTTTCCCTTGGAACAGGCGTCCAGCTTCTGGATTGCGATGTGGAGGAGCCGAATTGTCATCTTTTTTTAAATCCCGTCATTCATGAAAAGGAGACCGCCTATACACCGGTTCCGAAGATCGATGAGGCGAAATGCACCTTATGCCGGAAGTGCGTCGAAATCTGCCGGTTCAGGGCCATTATGGTGATCGGCAAGACGGTGCTCACCTTTCCCGAACTTTGTCACGGCTGCGGCGGCTGCATGGCGGTATGTCCTGAAAAGGCGATTTCCGAAACAGGGCGGGAACTCGGCGTTGTTGAAAAAGGAACCGTCGATGATCTCCACTTCGCACATGGGATTATCAGAGTCGGAGAGGCCATGTCCCCCCCGCTGATAAGGAAAGTCAGATCGTTGACACAACCGGAAACGATCACGATTATCGATGCTCCGCCCGGAACATCCTGCCCGGTCATCACGGCCATGAAAGGGGCCGACTTTGTTCTGCTGGTCACCGAACCCACACCTTTCGGTCTTCATGATCTGAGATTGGCGGTCGAAGCGGTCAAAATTCTGAAGATTCCGGCGGGGCTGGTGATCAACCGTTGTGATATCGGAGACCCAGGCGTCAGGGAATACGCGAAACAGGAAAACCTTCCGGTTCTGATGGAAATCCCCTTTGACCGTAAAATCGCTGAATCGTATTCGCGGGGAAAGCTGATCGTCGAGGCCATGCCGGAATGGAGGAAGAACTTCCTGAAATTATACCGGGATATTGAAAAAATCGTGAGGCAGGGGGGAGCGAATTGATGAAAGAACTCGTTATCATAAGCGGCAAGGGAGGCACCGGCAAGACAAGTCTTACCGCCGCCTTTGCGTCGCTGGCTGAAAACATGGTTTTATGCGATGCGGATGTGGATGCCGCCGATCTTCATTTGCTGATGAATCCCACGATAACATCGAGCTCCGATTTTATGGGAGGCTGTCTTGCGGTCATTAATTCGGAAAAGTGTACAAAGTGCGGCCTTTGCATGGAACTCTGCCGATTTAACGCAATAAGAAAGAACTCTGAACAGGATTCCCTTAAGGTGGATGAAATCGATTGCGAAGGGTGCGGCGTCTGCGTTGATTTATGCCCGGAACAGGCCATTGACTTTCCAGTGAAAACCTGCGGGGAATGGTATCTTTCAGAGACCCGTTTCGGCCCCATGATCCACGCGCGGCTGGGAATCGCTGAAGAGAATTCCGGCAAACTGGTGACGCTGGTGAGACGGGAGGCCGGAAAGCTCGCCGAGAGCCGGAATGCCGATCTGATCATCACGGACGGTCCTCCCGGCGTGGGCTGTCCGGTGATCGCCTCCATCGGCGGCGCAACGGCAATCGTCATCGTGGCGGAACCGACGGTTTCAGGCCTGCACGATATGGAACGGGCTGTCCGTCTGGCGGCACATTTCAAGGTTCCGGGCATGGTTTGCGTAAACAAATTTGATCTGAACCCTGATAAAACGCGGGAGATTCTGGAACTGGCGAAAGAAAGGAAGATGACGGTTCTTGAAAGCATACCGTATGATCCGGTGTTCACAAAATCGATGATTCAGGGGAAAACGATCATTGAATATGAAAATGAAAATGGAAACAGTTCAGAGACCTGCCGAATCATCCGGGAGATTTGGGATACAATCATCTCATCGCCCGTAATGGCACAAAAATGAATCCGGTGGGCTTATGATTTTAATGTGAAAACAGCTCTTGTTTTCATGCTTAGGGGTGGCAGAATTCTGACCATGAACGTATTAACTTTATAACGGTAACAATATCATTATAATATATCATTATAATATAATATATAAGGAGAATTGACGTATGAATAATGGAAGAGTGGCAATACCGTCCGAGAAAGACGGCGGACTTGACGGCATTCGGTCGGGACATTTCGGTCATTGCGATGTGTTTACGCTGGTTGATGTGGAAAATGGGGAGATCAGGAATGTTTCAATTCTTCAAAACAGGGAGCACGTTCAGGGGGGGTGCATGGTTCCGGTCAACCTTCTTTCGGAGAACAAGGTAAACGCCCTGGTTGTCGGCGGCATCGGAATGCGTCCGCTGATGGGATTCCGTCAGGCCGGCATCAATGTTTATCATGACGCGGTCCGTGCTGAAATCAGGCCGGTCGTGGAAGACCTTATTGCTGGCAAACTTCCCCTGATCTCTGATAATCAGGTTTGCGGCGGGGGTGGCGGGCATATATGATAAAGGAATTAAACTATGCAAAGAGGAGAAACGGATAATGAAAATAGCTGTTACGTCCAAGGATAAAAACCTTGATGCACCGATTGATCCCAGATTCGGACGTGCCGCATTCATACTGATCGTCGATTCTGAAACGCTGGAAGTCGATGTTCTGGACAATACTGAAAATGCGGATGCGTTTAAAGGGGCTGGAATTCAGGCGGCATCCATGATCAGCGACAAAGGGGCTGAAGTGCTTCTTACCGGTTACTGCGGTCCGAATGCGTTTAAAGCGTTGAACGCCGCTGAAATTAAAGTGGTGAATGACGTGAGCGGAACGGTCAGGGAAGCCGTAAAAACATTCAAGGAAGGAAAATCGGTATTTGCCGATGCTGCGAATGTGGAGGGACACTGGTAGATTGTGGAAAAACGTTTGAAGTTCTTATTGCCGGATCATCCGACCTTCCGAAGATGTCTTGAGAAAAGGGTAATTAACAATGAGCGAAATAGAAAAAACAGAACAGCTCCATCACGATTGGCGTGAGAGTGAGAACGAACGAAAAATGCTTTCGGATATGGGGTATTCACAAAAAGCGATTGAATACTATATTCGGAAACCTTACATGACCGCACTTGTGGATGCCGACCATGTTTCTGAAATGACGGGCACCTGCGGCGATACGATGAAAATTTCCTTGAAGATCCGCCGGGGAATGATCGAGGATGTCGGATATCAGGTGCTGGGTTGTCCGGGTGCGGTCGCCTCCGCAATGGCGGTTGTCGATCTGATAAAGGGAGGCAGTCTTGAAAATGCCGGCAAAATCAACGACAATGATGTTTTCAAGGCACTTGAAGATATGCCTGCTAAAAAACATCATTGCATTCAGCTCTCGGTAAAAACACTGCATAAGGCTGTCGATGAATACCGTCGGAAAGAATCGAAAATCAAAACCATAAATTAAATACTGGGGCATATATCTGTAGGTTTCCAAATAATTAAATTGGCAAGAGTAGGGGGCAAGCACAAAGGATTGCCCCTACAGTGATCTTGTCAATTTAATTATCTGAAAAACTATATAGCCCTATATCCGAATAATATTTCTTAGCACAATCTTGGCAAACACTGTGGCTGAACTCTGCATTTGAACGGTCTCTGATATAAACTTCAATCTGATTCCAGTAGCCCTTGTCATCTCTGATTTTTTTACAATGGGCACATATTGGAAGCAAGCCGCTTAACTGCTTTACCTCTTTAAGGGCTTTTTGAAGATCTGAAATCAATTTTTCTTTTTCCAGATCCACTTGCTTTCTTTCTGTGATATCTTGAAAAATAGTTGCGAACTTATTTTTTTCAGGACTAAATGCCATTACTTCAAACCATCTTCCAACAGGCTTGGAGTAAGACTCAAAGCGTAATTCTTCATTTGCAAGAGCCACTTTGCCATAGTTCCCTATCCAGTTTGCAGGGTCTTTTTCAATTTCTGGCAGGACTCGAGTAACTTTTTTCCCGATGATATTTTCCTTTTTTAGTCCTGTTAAATCCTCAAATGCAGAGTTGATTTCCAAAAAAATGTAATCAACAGGCTTCCCCTGATCATCAAGGACTATCTGATGTAGGGCAAACCCGTTCATCATGTTCTCGAACAACAGACGATATTTTTCTTCGCTGTTACGCAGAGTTTCTTCAATTGTTTTTCGGAAAGCCACCTCTGTTTTAAGTCTTTTGTTCCAAAATAAAACAATACCAAGAAGAATAGATGCAATTCCGATGACACTTAAAACCCACTTTATAATATCGGCTTTTTTTATCCCATATTCATATTTGATGGAAAGCCACTTGTTTAGTATGCTTGATTGTTCATCTGGCGTCATGGTAGCAAGTGTCTTGTTTATAATACTCACCAATTCCGGCCAGTCGTTACGTATAGCCATAGCTTGATTATGGTTTTCAAATGGGGTTGGTGCTGCAACTTTTACATTAGTATATCCTTTTGTTCGTATCATGTAAGTCGTCATAATAAGATTGCCAATATATGCGTCAACCGAACCTGTTGCTAAATCTTTAATCGGTATCTCTGCATAATTGTTCAATTTGGCTGAAACTACTTTAAGGTTGATTTCAGGGTAATCCTGTTTCAGCTTTTGATGAATTACATAGCCCTCTTCAACAGATACAGTTTTCCCTTTCAAATCTTCTATTGAACTTACAAACTCTGCATCTGATCTGGTGAATATAACCCATGGGGCAAAAATATATTCATTTGTAAAAAGCATCTTTGTTTTGCGTTCATCAGTAATTTTAGCAGTTGGAACCATATCCACAACACGATGCTCTTCTATGTATTTAAGGGCGTCAGGCCAAGATACTTCAGAGTCTTGAATATAGTGAAATTTAATACCATTACGATCAAATATGAATGTCAAATAATCTATAGCGATCCCTCCAGTGTTCCCATCTGTAATCATAAATGGAGGTGCACTGCCTATGCGGACATTTACAGTATGATTTTTACTTAGCCATGTTTTCTCTTCTAAAGTGAGTTCTATTGTTGAATCATCTCCAAATGTTGAATCATCTCCAAATGTTGAATCCTCTCCAAATGTTGAATCATCTCCAAAACAGGGAGATGTTACATTGAAAAACATGAGCAAAATAAGACAAATTATAGCTATTCCTTTATACTTTAAACCAGGATGTTTTTTATTTTGGACATTAACATGCTGTGAATTAGGATGGTTTTTATGCGGTGAATCAGGACAGTTTTTATTTAATATCATCTGATTCACCCTTTGCCTGTATATCGAGCAAATTCCGTATCATTTTTGAAAAATCAGCCATAATAATAGGTTTCATCAAAAAACCATCAATGCCAATAGATAGAGCTTTTTCTTCAGATATCATTGTGCTGAAGCCTGTACAAAGCAATATTGGAATATCAGGACGTATTTTTTTCAATTCAACTGAAAGTTTATCTCCCGACATGTTGGGCATTGTCATATCAGTAATTACAATATCAAATTGGTCTGGGTTTGCACGAAATATTTCAAGAGCTTCAATACTGCTATTATGTGAAGTAATCTGATAGCCTAACCGTTCCAGCATAGTTGTTTCCAGTTTAATCATCGATAATTCATCATCTACAATAAGAACCCTTTCAGAGCCGCCTTGAATAACTTCTTTTACCCCAGATCCTTCTTTTTGAGAAAACCCCTCTGCAATAGGAAAATAAACACTAAATTGTGTCCCTTTACCAAGTTCACTATAGACATTAATAGTGCCACCCATGCTTTTTACAATTCCGTGTACAACTGAAAGCCCCATACCTGTTCCTTTACCTTGTTCTTTTGTGGTAAAAAACGGGTCAAAGATTTTATCTTTTATATCGTTTGCTATTCCTGTGCCTGTATCTGCTATTGCGAGACAAGCATATCTTCCAGAAGATACAAAACCGTGTGTCATAATGTCATGTTCATCTAACGTGATTTCTTTAAGACCGACTGTCAGTTCTCCACCTGTCTCTTCCATGGCATGATACGCATTGGTTGCAAGGTTCATGACAATCTGATGAATTTGTGTTGGATCAGCTTCTATTAGCCCGCAGTTATTACTAACATCATTTTTAATCGCAATTGTAGTCGGGATTGTTGACCTGAGAAGTGCCAAGACTTCCTTGAGAATATGCTTTATAGACATCAGTACTAATGTACTTTCCTCTTTACGGGAGAAAGTAAGTATCTGTTTTACAAGATTTTTGGCTCGCATTGAAGCAGAGTAAATCTCCTCAACACTTTCTCTAATTGGAGTTCCTTCAGGGATCTCATCTAACAAAATCTCTGTATATCCTATAACAGGAACGAGAATATTGTTGAAATCATGAGCAATACCACCAGCAAGCGTTCCAATCGCTTCCATTTTCTGGGTCTGTTGAAGTTGAGATTCAATTTTTTGTTTTTCTGTAACAGCACTCAAATAGTCGGTTATATCCCGAAAAATGGACATCTTGGACACAGTTCCGTCATCATTAAAAATAGGCATGTTGGATATACGGTAATTCCTGTTATCAAGCGGACTGACAATAGTGGTTTCAACTGTTTTGCCTTTTCTGACTTCATCAAAAACACACCACTTACATTTGTCATTCAAATTGTGCAATGCTTTATAGCAGCTTTCTCCTGTTGCATCTCTTCCAATACGTTTGATCATTGCAGGATTCATATATTCTACAGTGGCATGAGGTGAGCATATATATACAGAATCTGTTATTGATTCCATCATGGAACGGTATTTTGCCTCGCTTTTTCTGAGTGATTCTTCTATTTGCTTAAGTTTGGTCAAATCCATGTTTGTGCCAGTTACCCTAATTGGATTCCCATCTTTATCACGCGTAATAAGTCCACGCGACAGAACAGGCACATAATGCCCATCTTTATGCAACAGGCGAAACTCAACATTATAACTCTCTGCATTGTTTTTTAGGGCACCTCTGAAGACAGAATTGACATGTTCTGCATCCTCAGGATGCCTGAGCTTTTCCCAAAGTGAGGCATCTGCGGGAAGTTCATTATCAGTATATCCAATCTGTTGCCACCATTGGGGGGAATAATAAAGTTCGTTGCTAATTAAATCCCAATCCCAAGGTGCATCACTTGAGCCTTTAATAACTAATTGCAAATGCTCTTCACTCTTTCTTAACAGTTCGTTTGCAGATGATAACTCTTGAGTTTTTTCTTTTATTTTTATCCTTAAAAATTTTGTCCAGCCAATAGCTATCAATAGTCCAATTAAAAAAAGAACAATTAGCTCGATTAATATTCGTTTTTGCCTTTCTGATTTTATAAGGTTCCGTTTGGATGGATTAAATATAAGTTCATCAATATTTATAGAATGTTTTACAATATTAATTGATTTTAGATGGCCATACATTCTTTCCCATCTATCTGGGTTAATATGCCCGATTTCAATATCGGGATTGTGCATTAATTCTGCTAATTTTTTACTTTGATACAAATTAAAGGCAAGTGTATCGTCAAGTTTTGCTGTTCTTGGAAGTTTTTCAGTGATCTGTTTTGCAACAGATTCTCTATTCTCCATAGCGTATTTCCAGCCTTTTAAACTTGCTTTAGTAAAGCGTTCGACCAGATTCTGGTTCTTTTGTATTAATTTTTCATTTGTAAATAGAGAGTCTCCATAAAAATCAATGTCATATTCAATTAGCCGAAGAGTATTCAGCACAATGCCTTTTTCTTTGGCTTCAAATGGAAAAGAGAATATATAGCCGGGGACAACATCCACTTTATCATCTATTAAATGCTGCACTCCTGCCTGATGTGGATATGGTTTTACCTTATCAGGATCAATACCTTCAGACTTAAGCATTACCTGAAGTTCAACATCAATAAGGTCATTTACCCTGCGGGCAACTCTTAATTTTAGAAAGTCGGCTGGGGAATGCAGTTCTGTGGTAGCCTTTGAATAAAAGGCTGAAGCACTGTGCTGAAATATTGAAGCTACTATAACAAGCGGAGTTCCTTGATCTTTTGCTATCAGGATATCAGCAGCACCTACACCAAAATCAGCTCTTCCCGATCCAACCTCTTCAACCGCACTTAAGATTTTTTTCGGAGTCACTGCCGATTTTATATCAACATCAATGCCCTCTTCTTCATAATATCCATTCCATTGGGCTGCATAATAGCCTGCAAACTGGAACTGGTGATCCCATCTTAGTTGAAGTATCACTTTGTCGTTTGCCCATACAACATTACAGGCAAAGATTCCCAGAAACATAACAATTAAAAATATTTTTTTAATCATATTAGCCTTCCTAATTCTACTGCATTCCTCTTCAAGGTAGATTGTCATCACCAAATCAGGTTCCGGTATATTTGTAAAGAAAAATATCACTTTGGTATGCTTTGATAAGCCGCTGAGAAGTTAGGTCTCCCCCAATACAGAGGAGACCGTCAAACCTTGCAAGGTGAGGAGAAGGAAATTCTATATTATCTGTAAAACTATCTTTCACACCTTAAATTTCCCCATCATATCTTTTAGCTGCCCCGCAAGTCTTGAAAGTTCTTTAGCACTCATGGTTACTTCTGAACTACTCTTTGCCATCTCTGTTGCAGAGTGGTTTACATCTGCTATATCTTTTGCAATCTCCGCGGTAACTGAAGAGCTTTCCACAACATTTCTGCCAACATCATTAACTGCTAAAGAAGCCTGAGCAACATTATCTGCAATCTCCCTTGTAGTTGAAGATTGCTCTTCAACAGCAGCAGCAATGGTTG
>JADGBP010000110.1 GCA_015231395.1 Desulfamplus sp.
CCAGCATTAGGAACAATGCCAGTCTCACACTTCCTGCCTTTTGGTAGCCAACCACCGTAATTCAAACCACATTCAATAGCTGCATCAACACCAGCGATGTCAGCCCCAGTCTGTCCACCCGATATGATTTTGATAATGTTCATTTTGTTTCCTTTTTCTGAAACTATGCTTTTATTTCTGGTTATCCTGTGATAACATTTTTACATTATGATAATCAATAACTGTTGGATTTTTAGAGAGAATATTTAAAGGAAATACAGCATGGCAAAGGCTAAAGTTACGAACGAAGAGCCATTGGAAAAGCAACTATGGAAAGCTGCTGACAAGTTGCGTAAAAATATTGATGCTGCTGAATACAAGCACGTTGTGTTGGGGCTGATTTTTCTCAAGTATATTTCTGACTCTTTTGAGGAACACTTTGCTAAACTTCAACAAGGAGAGGGAGAATATCAAGGGGCAGACCCAGAAGACAGAGACGAATACAAAGCTGAAAATATATTTTTTGTGCCAATCAATGCGAGATGGTCATTTTTCATTGCTGGATTTTCCACTCTTTGTATGATGATGCAACAAAACAGATTGAGCACCAGAAAGATGAACTTCTGGGCAGTGTGGAAGATCGGCTCAGGCAGACTGTAGAGGAACAAACACTATTCACCATCCGCTGGTCGATGGTTTAAAATAAAGAGAGAATATAATGGCAGAAGAACAACCCGGAACACTCACCGGAACATCACTTGATATAGCCACTGAAAACCGTTTTAAGTTAAAACAGCTTTTTCCAACTGTCTTTACAGAAACCAAAAATGATAAAGGCGAACTTGTTGAGTCTGTGGACTTTGAAAAACTCAAGGCGGAAATGGGCTTATTTACCGATCTGTTTGAGTCCAGACGTGAACGCTATGGAATGGACTGGTCAGGCAAGAAAGAGGCTTTAAGGCTTATTCAGACGCCAAGCAGTGCCACACTTAAACCATGCCGTGAAGAATCTGTGAATTTTGACACCACCGAAAACCTTTTTATTGAGGGTGATAATCTGGAAGTGCTCAAGCTTCTTCAAAAAAGCTATTACGGCAAGGTAAAGATGATCTACATTGACCCGCCTTACAACACTGGCAAGGAGTTTATCTATCCTGACAACTACAGTGAAAGTCTTGAAACCTATCTTGAATATGCCGGACTGATTGACGGTGAAGGCAAGAAGTTTTCCACCAACACCGCTAATGAAGGACGATTCCATACCAAATGGCTAAATATGATGTACCCCAGACTATATCTGGCAAGAAATCTATTGCGGGATGATGGAGTTATTTTCATCAGTATTGATGATAATGAGGTGAGTAATTTACGGAAGATGTGTGATGATATTTTTGGGGAGGAAAATTCTATATGCACATTTATTTGGAAACGACGACAGAATGTTGATAGCCGTTCCAAAAATGGTGCTTCTCTTGATCATGAATATGTTCTTTCATACGGTAAACAGACAAATGCAAAACTTAAAGGTGGTGAAAAAGATTTAGCAAAATATTCTAATCCAGATAATGATCCAAAAGGAGATTGGATGAGTGCTGATATGACTGGATTAGCGACAAAAGATCAGAGACCTAATCTTCATTATGATTTAATTCATCCTATTACTAATATAAACTATGGCTGTCCGACTACAGGATGGAGATATGAACCCAAACGAATGAAACAACTTATTGAAAATGATGAGGTTTTATTTCCAAAGAATCCAGAAGGACGACCTCGTAGGAAAAAGTTTCTCGCAGATCTCCAAAGTGAATTTACAGGGAAATCATCAATTTTTAAAACTGTTTTTAATACTCATGCGACAAGAGAATTACGCGATTTGTTTAGTGGGATTGATTATTTTGATTTCCCAAAACCAGTTAATTTTATAAAAGAAGTGCTTACTCAATCTTCAATAATTCCACATGGGAGTTATGCAGAATTAGACATTATACTCGATTTTTTTTCTGGTTCTTCCACCACCGCCCACGCAGTCCTTGACCTCAACAAACAGGATAATGGCAACCGCAAATTTATCCTTGTCCAACTTCCCGAACCATGCTCCCCAGACAGTGAAGCGTTTAAAGCTGGATATAAAACCATTGCAGATATCGGCAAAGAGCGTATTCGCAGGGTTATCAAGAAACTCAATCAAGAAGAGGAAGGCAAGTTAGATTTTGGAGAGTCAAACACGCAGGATAGAGGTTTTAAAGTCCTCAAACTTGACAAATCCAATTTTAAACAATGGCAGAAGCTTGACCCATCCACGCCAGTTGCAGAGATTGAAGAAGAGTTATTCAAGCATATAGATCATATCAGCCCCAAAGCCACACCAGAAGATTTACTTTATGAGATTCTTCTGAAGGCTGGTTTTACACCCACAGAAAAAATAGAAACAAAGACACTTGCCGATCAAAATGTTTTCTCAATTGCTGAAGGTGCTTTGCTTCTATGTCTTGAAAATACCATTACCAAAGAGTTGATTGACGCTGTTGCTGAATCCGAACCAATGCAGTTTATCTGTCTTGATTCCGCCTTTCATGGTAATGACCAGCTTAAAGCCAATGCTGTTCAGACCTTTGCAGCCCGTAACATGCAGAGAGAAAAACATAATCAGATTGTCTTCAAGACTGTGTAAAGGTGGGCAAATGCTAAAGATAGATAAAAACGGTATTTTTAAAAAATATCAGCATGTTATAATGGTGTTAGCACTGATAATGCCATTTGACCAGACAGATTCCCCCTCTCATTGGGATGGAACTTTTAATGAGGGGAGAGCATGAAACTAAAATTCAACTCCAGTCTTGATTTCCAGCTTGATGCCATAAAGAGCGTAACAGATATTTTTGAAGGTATGCCCAGACAAAATAGCGGTTTGCAGATTGATTTTGGAAAAACAGCAGGCACTATGTTCAATGATTTTGGTATTGGCAACAGTCTTGCTATTACACCGGAAGAGATGTTTTCACAGGAACAGATACTAAAGAACCTGTCAACCATACAAAGCCGGAATAACGTGCCTAAATCCCTAATGCTTATTGATAAAAAATCAAGATCCTACTCTTTCCCGAACTACTCTGTGGAGATGGAAACCGGCACAGGTAAAACCTATGTGTATCTGAGAACCATTTTTGAACTTAATCAACTCTATGGATTCAAGAAATTTATTATTGTTGTCCCCTCTGTTGCCATCCGTGAAGGTGTAACCAGCTCAATCAAACTTATGAAAGAGCACTTCAAGGGGCTGTATGACAATATCTCTTTTGACCACTTTGTCTATCAGTCCAAGGATTTAAGCAGGGTCAGACAATTTGCGGTCAATAATGCGGTACAGATCATGGTGATCAACATTCAGGCATTTCAGAAAGATGCTGGTGAGAATGTTGACTATTCAACCCTGTCTGAAGAAAAAAAGAAAAAGCTCAATGTAATCCATCAGGAACAGGATAAAATGTCAGGACGTCGCCCTATTGAGTATGTTCAGTCTACCAATCCTATTCTGATTATTGATGAACCACAAAGCGTTGACAATACAGAAAAATCACAAAAGGCAATCCGAAACCTTAACCCACTTTTCTGCCTGCGATATTCAGCTACCCATATTAATCCATATAATCTTCTCTATCAGCTTGACCCGATCCGTGCCTATGATCAGCACCTGGTGAAACAGATTGAAGTTGTAGATTCCTCAGGCGTCCAAGATGCCAATCAAACTTTTGTCAGACTTGATGCTGTGGGTTACTGGCCCAAAACTTCAAAAACGCCACAGGCAAAAGTCACTCTTTTTCACAATACACCGACTGGTACTAAAGAGAAGCAGATTAAAATCAAGCATGGAACTGACCTTAGCAGCCACACAAACCGACCAGATTATGATGGTTATCTGGTTACCAACATTAATGCTGAACCAGGAAATGAGTATGTGGAATTTCAGAACGGTGTTGTGATTGAGCTCTTTAAAGAATCGGGCGGCATGGGTGATGAACGGATCAAAAGCCAGATTATACAGACTGTTGATGCCCATTTTGAAAAAGAGAGAAAGCTCAAAGGCAAAGGAATCAAGGTTCTTTCCCTGTTTTTTATTGACCATGTAAAAAGTTACCGTTCTTATGATGATGAAGGCAACCCGCAAAAAGAGAAAATAGCCCAATGGTTTGAAGAAGCTTATATAGCTGCCAGTAAAAAACCAATGTATCAGGGGCTTATCCTATACAGTGCAGAAGAGGTTCACGATGGCTATTTTTCAGCAGACAGGAAAAGAGGTAAAATCGTCGATTTTTTAGATACATCAGGTGGCACAAAAAAAGATGACGAGACTTATGAGCTTATAATGAAAGATAAAGAGCGTCTGCTCTCCTTAGATGTTCCTCTCCGTTTTATCTTCAGCCACTCAGCTTTAAAAGAGGGGTGGGACAACCCTAATGTCTTCCAAATATGCACTTTGCGTGAAATGGGAACTGACCGCGAACGCCGCCAGACAATAGGACGTGGATTGCGTCTTCCAGTCAACCAGGATGGTGACCGTATTGATGACGAGCAGATCAACCGTCTTACAGTAATTGCCAATGAAACTTTTGAGAATTTTGCAAAAGGTTTGCAGTCAGATATTGAAGCGGCTATTGATCCAAATGGGGGCTTTAAGTTTGGCAGAGTGCCTGAAATCGCCTTTACCCCTGTTCTTAATGCTGAAGGGGAGAAGTTCCTGACCCAGGATGAATCAAAAGAGATTTGGAAATGTGTTAAAAAACAGGAATTGATTGATGAATCAGGCGATTTTACAGAAAAGTTCAAGCCTGATCATAGTGATTTTAAACTGGAATTGCCTGAAAAATATGTCGGTCTGGAAGAGCAGGTTGTTGATCGGATGAAAAAATTTATACCCCGTGAGTTTGTTAAAGATGCCAGAAAGCGACAACCAGTCTCTTACAATAAACGTATAGAGCTTAATCAAGATTTTAAAGAGCTGTGGGCTAAGATAAGTCAGAAAACAAGATATTCTGTTGAGTTTGAGACACAAACTCTCATAGACCGAGCCTCTGAAAAAATAGAGAAAATGGCTGCAATTCAGGCTGTTCAAATTGAGATAACTAAAAGAGACCTTGCAATTAAAGAATCAGGTCTTGAAGGTGGTAAAATCACCAGTAATAGAACTCATCGTGTCAGCACTCAACAACCTTTGCCTGATATCCTTGCTTTTTTACAAAGAGAGACAGAGCTCACCCGTGAGACTCTTGCAAAAATACTTAAATTTTCAGGAAGGCTCAAAGAATTTTCTGTTAATCCTCAAGCCTTTATGACAGAAACAGCAAGGCTGATTAACAGGGCTCTGCATGAGTTGATTATAGACGGAATTAAATATGAGCCAATGGCTGGTCAATTTTACGAAATGCGTCTGTTTGAGATAAAAGAGGTGGAGGAGTATCTTAATCGTCTCTATAAGATAGAGAGCAGTGATAACCGGACTCCTTATGATTTTATTGCATATGACAGCTCACCCGAACAAAGGGTTGCAGAGCTCCTTGACAGTGATGAAAAGATTAAATTCTTCTGTAAGCTTCCACGCTGGTTTAAAGTCTCAACTCCAATTGGTGATTATAACCCTGACTGGGCAGTGGTTGTTGAAGATTCTCATAAATTATATTTAGTCAGAGAAACCAAAAGCACTCTGGACAGAGAGAAAAGAAAAGAAAGTGAAAACAAAAAAATAGATTGCGGTAAGGCTCATTTTAAAGCCCTGGGGGTTAATTTCAAGGATGCAACAAATATCTATGAGGTGCTGCAACCTTGATTATCACTTCCAATGAGAAAATATTGAACAAAACCGTTATAGTCCATAGGAAGGTTTAAATATGAATATCGCAAAAAAAATAAATGAAACTATAATGACATTGCCTGAAGCGAAACAGATGGAAGTCCTTGATTTTGTATACTTCCTGAAGCAGAAAACAGAACGAGAAATTGATAAGGTCTGGTCTGAATTTTCACTTGCATCAGCTATGAAAGGTATGGAAGCTGAAGAATCACTTTATTCACAAAATGACCTTAAGGAAACTTTTTAATGATTGCAGAGGGGCAAATAGTTCTGTTCAGGTTTTCTAATACAACTCAAGAAGAAGGAAAATTGCGTCCTGCTGTTGTCTTACGCCGATTACCAGGTCACTTCGATGATTGGCTTGTCTGTATGGTTTCCTCTCAGTTGCACCAGTTTATTTCTGATTTAGACGAGATAATTGGCTATGAAGACATGGATTTTAAAGAATCAGGATTAAAAAAGCCGAGTGTTATAAGAATGAGCAGGCTTGCGGTTGTGGAGGGAAGTCTTTTATTGGGTCGGCTTGGCAAAATAGATGGTGCCAGACTGATAAGATTAAAGAGCAATCTCTGTAAGTGGATAAAGAATGAATTACCGAGTAATGATAGATAGCTTTGATTCCTTGTATGCCCTGATGCAGCAGTTACTTGTAACTGAACCCGTATTGAAACAGGCTGAGATGATTGCGAATGAATTGAACTGTTAATACTGTTTTATGCGAACAATTCGTTTTAACAAGAAGGATAGCTATGCAAGAATACCCTTTTATTACCAGATTGATTGATGAAGGATATGCTGTGTCATTTAATGATACAGGCATTGGCAAAAAGTTAGTTATGGTTTGTGATGAAGGTGGTCAGTTAATTATGTTTGTCAGAGGCAGAATGTCTTACGAAAAGATGATGGCGAAATTGGAATCATATGCCAAAGACCTTTTTGAGAACGGTATGTCAAACGATGAGATTAATGGTGTCCGAGATAAAATTTGGTAAATTGTGACTTGCAGATCAAACAAGCATGAACAACTGTATAGAAAAATACTGTTTCAACTTCCAATTTCTACTCAAAATCGTATGTCTCGCGCCAACGCCGTTGATGCTTCTGGAGCAGCCTCGATAGTCATTCTGGGGCATCTGGTAAAAACACATAAAAACCCAAAAGCTGAAGATAGGTTCACCTGCTGTGATTGAAGAAAATGAACGAAATCACATAAGGAATTTGATTATCCGCTGATAAAATTTTGCACTGACTGGATAGAAGAAAACTGAAACTTCATTTAGCAACACTAATGATTTTAAGTATTGATTCCCCTTCTAATTTGTTT
>JADGBP010000111.1 GCA_015231395.1 Desulfamplus sp.
CGCTTCAAGTGCGCCGCATGTTTTGGTCGTTTTTCCTTCTGTCCCTCGATATATGAGGGCGTAATGCTCAGCAACACAGCTTCAGCCACTGAACAGAAAAATGAAAAGCCTATTGCCAGCAACACATAGGTAATTAACAGCAGGGTATCAGTGTTCATTTATAGACTTACCGAGTTTAGTACCTGCATCATGGTCTTCAAAGGATTGAATAAGAGCTTTCATCGTTTGTTTGTCTTTTAAAATACGTTGGGTTTCCTGATAGCTTTCCCACTCTTCCATTGAAATCAAAACCACATTCCCGTTTTTGTGAGTTAAGATAACTTGATCATGGTCAGTAACAACTTGATCTCTAAGTTCAAACAGACGTTTGCGTCCTTCCGATATGCTTAGAGCTCTCATATTTCCTCCTGATATAACCCTATAGTAACCCTATAATGTCTAATATATACACTGTGGGTCTCAAAGCAGGTTATAATCCAGTTAAACTATTTCTCGGAAAGGTCAGACGTACACTCATTGAAAACATGACCCATTTTAAGCTGCTTGCAGCGAAGATATCCTTTGTTGTACTTATTTGGCTGAATCTCAATTGGTACCTGCTCCACAACTCTGAGCCCATATCCCTGAAGACCGATCATCTTGGTGGGATTATTAGTCATAAGTCTCATTTTTCTGATGCCAAGATCTGCCAGAATCTGTGCTCCGATACCATAATCTCTCATATCTGCCTTAAAACCAAGTTTAAGATTAGCCTCTACAGTGTCGCAACCCTCTCTTTGAAGCTCATAGGCTTTAAGTTTATTAACAAGCCCAATACCCCTCCCCTCCTGTCTAAGATAGAGAATAACTCCGGATCCAGCCGCATCAATCATATTCATGGACTTGTGAAGCTGGGCAGCACAGTCACAACGCATTGAACCAAATATATCTCCGGTCATGCATTCAGAATGTACTCTTACAAGAATGGCTTTTTCAGGGTCAATCTCACCCTTGACCATTGCAATATGGGTTAATTTGTCCAAATCATTTTCATAGGCAATAATTTTAAAATCACCTCCAAATTCAGTTGGAATAGTGCTTTGGGCAGCCTTGCGGACAAAAGATTCATTTCTTAACCGGTATTCAACAAGATCCGCAATAGTACAAATACCAAGATTATGTTTTTCGCTGAATTTCTCAAGAGCAGGCATTCTCGCCATTGTGCCATCTTCATCCATAATCTCGCAAATTACACCGGCGGGTTTACACCCTGCAAGCTGGGCAAGGTCAACAGAGCCTTCTGTCTGGCCGATTCTAACCATTACGCCCCCGTCTTTTGCTCTCAATGGAAAGATATGACCAGGTCTTGCCAGATCATCGGCAGTTGTTTCGTCAGCAACTGCAACCTGAATTGTAGTTGCCCTGTCAGCCGCGGATATACCTGTAGTCACCCCTTTTTTTGCTTCAATGGAGACAGTAAATCCAGTTCCGAACTGAGATGTATTGTCCCTCACCATCATGGGGAGTCCAAGCTTGTCTGCCATGGCACCGGTCATTGAAAGACATATAAGCCCTCTTCCATATTTTGCCATGAAATTAATGGCCTCTGGTGTCACTGCCTGGGCAGCCATAGTCAGATCTCCTTCATTTTCACGATCTTCATCATCCACCAAGATAACCATTTTACCGGCTTTTATGTCCTCAATAGCCTGTTCAATTGTAATATGCGGCATTTACTTGTATTTTCACTCCTTAAGCTTAATTCTTATAAAAAACCATTTTTAGCAAGAAGTGCCATGCTGATATCTTTTTTATGCACATCTTTTGATTTGATATCCTTTGATTTGATATCTCTGCTGAAAATGGTAGCAGATTCATCAGACCCGGCTTGAAGAAACTTTCTGACATATTTTCCAAGCATGTCTGTCTCAATATTTACCTCATCTCCCACATCCTTGACACCAATGGTTGTAATGGCGGCAGTATGCGGAATTATACTTACTTCAAAATCATTTTCAGAACAACGGTTAATGGTCAGACTGATGCCATCTATCGCAACAGAGCCTTTTGTAATAATCTCGGCAGCAAGATCCCTGGAAACTGAAATGGCAATAATTACAGCATTACTTTTTCTCTCCTTTGACGTAATGATACCAGTTCCATCAATATGCCCTGAAACAAGATGCCCATCTAAACGATCAGAAAGTCTCAATGCCCTTTCAAGGTTTACCCTTGCACCAGACTGCATTTTTTTGAAGGTTGTTCTGGAAACTGTTTCAGGAGCCATGTCAACAGAAAAAGAGTGCCGGCTAATTGAAACAGCAGTAAGACAAGCACCATTTACAGCAATGGAATCACCAATTTTGCTCTGGGAGAGATCCAGCTCAGTTTCGATGGTAAGAATTTTCCCCTGTCCGCTGGGCTGGATTCTTCTTAAAATACCAAATCCTTCAATGATTCCTGTGAACATAATTGTTCTCCGCAAAACTTAAAGAAATAATCTGGCAAAGTCTGTAAGATTTAGAATACGGGTTTCCAAAAGTTGCTGTGCTTCAGAAAAATCCTGATCTCCGGTGATAAATACATCAGCTCCGGAAGATTGAGCACATTCAAGAAATTTTGCATCTTTTCTGTCCCGTTGGAAATCCAAAGTTAAAGATGACTCTGTAATTACGACAGTCTCATATATCAAGTCAATCCACTGCTGAATAAGCGTACTGGAAAAATTAAATTTTTTTCGCCGTAAGACTTCCTGATATTCTTGGATTATAGCCGGTGATGCAATCCAAATCCATTCCGGTTGTGTTATAATCCATAAAATGACGGTCTCTGGCATTCTGTCACGCAGCAAGGCAGAAATAAGGATATTGGTGTCAATGATAACTTTCATCATATAAAATTCAGGGGGAACCCCTAACCTTTATGGTTAGGAGACATTGACTGCCCCGCACAATTTAAGTCGTATTGTCCGGCACGACAGGCTTCAATTTCAAATTCAATGTCAGCATCGCAGATGTTTTGTGAGCTTGGCAGAGCCTGAGTTTCTTTCAATAAAGCACGCCATTTGTCGATTTTTTGCTGTTGAACCTTTTTGTATTGCTGTAGTGACATGTTGGAAGATGGTTCCTGATAATTTGATTCTTGTAAAATCAAAATAAGTTTAGCATGATTACCAAACCACTGTTTACAGGATTGAGGCAAACGAATATTTATCATCTGTCCATCAGTGCCTATCTCTGTCTCTAATTCAATTGCTTGCATCATATTTTCATCCTCCATTTCTAATTGGCTTTACTATTTGAGATAGCCCTGAATAAGAATGTCATCATCAAATCGTGTCATATCAACCTTTTTGAGCTGAAAAGCATCTTTCATAAAAAGTGGGCTTTTTCCCCTGCAAACCGGAACTCCGTCATCACCACCTAAAATTTTTGGTGCCATGAAAAACAGAACTTTATTGACAATTCCACTTGAAAGAGCGGAGCCGATAACAGTTGCACCACCTTCTATTAAAATACTCATTATTCCCATTTTGCCAAGCTGCTTCAGAAGATTGTCAAAGTCCAGAAAATTTTTTTCCTGTTTTAAATAACCTGCCTGACTTGGAAGATGTGCATTTTCAGGAACAGTCAGCAAAGTTATACCCATACTTTCAAGATGAGTACGTTTTTCATGGTTAGAATCAGAATCGGAGGAAACCGCTATAGAAGAAGCAGCTATAATAGTTCTGGCACTGGATTTTTGAGTCAAGATTTTTGCATTCAAATCAATGGATAGGTTGGAATCAAGAATAATACGATGCGGATCTCTGACTGTCTTGTCAAACCCGTCAATACGGGCAGTCAGAGATGGATTGTCTTTATGGAGAGTGCCGGAACCCACAAGGATGGCATCATAAGCGTGTCTTAGTTCATGGACAAACTGACGGGATTTTTCACAGGTAATCCATCGTGAATCTCCGGTAGAAGTGGCAAGGCGACCATCAAGAGTTGATGCACATTTAAGGATAACAAATGGTTTTTTATCATTTTGCACATACCAGATAAAATCTTCAATCAGAGTTTCTGCTTCTTCCCTGCATACTCCAAGTTCAACCTTGATGCCATGCTCCCGAAGATATTGGACGCCTCCTCCTGTGACAAAAGGGTTGGGATCTGGTGATGCTACTACTACCCGTTTGATTCCGGCATCTATAATCTTTTTTGTGCAGGGGGGAGTTTTGCCATAATGATTGCACGGTTCAAGAGTAACGTAAATATCGCTTCCTGCGACATTGTCACCAGCATCATTGATCGCCTCAACCTCTGCATGGGCAAGTCCCGCGGCTCTGTGCCACCCTCTGCCAACAATCTTATTCTCCTTGACAACAACTGCTCCCACCATCGGGTTAGGAGAGGTGTAACCCCTGCCTTTTGCTGCAAGTGCAAGGGCTTCTTTCATGTATCTAACATCATCAATTAATTCAGCAGAATGATTATGACTAATCATTATACTTCACTTGTGGGCTGCTCGTTAGCAGGGTTCTTGATTATGCTGTGTTCGGTTGATTCCTTGGAGTTTTCCTGTTCCCTGGTTGTGGATTCCCCGGTTGTTGGTTCTCCACTATCTATATTGTCAGTATCCAGTTCTTCGTCATCTATTTGTGTATTATCTATTCTATTTTGCGTGTCATTTTGCGTCTCATATAGTTCATTTCCAGCCTGTTTATTTAAAGTGCTCAATTTTTTTAGAGCTTCAATAAAATCATCCACACTGCCAAACTCCCTGTAAACCGAAGCAAATCTAACATATGCAACATCATCAAGCATGTGCAGGTGTTCCATAATCTTTTCACCTACAAGTTTTGAAGATATCTCCTTGGCATTCAAATCACGCAAATCCCGTTCAATAGTATCCACAAGCTCTTCAATTTGAATCATGCTGATGGCACGCTTTTCACAGGCTTTTTTTATTCCTGTCAATACCTTGTCTCGTATAAATTCCTCTCTGCGACCATCTTTTTTGACAATAGTCACCGGAAGGTCTTCCATTATTTCAAAGGTAGTAAATCGACGAGAACACTCCTGACATTCCCTGCGTCTTCTGATTTCCATTTCAGTCCTGCTCAAACGGGAATCAATAACACGGTTATTCATTTTTCCACAAAAGGGACATTTCATAATAGACCTCAACATTAAAAAGAGAAGATAGTAAATTTAATAGGAATGGCATACCCCCTATTTCTCCAAGGTAGAGGTTGTTCACTCATCAACAGGAGAAAGTATAACCCCTGCCTGTGTCAACATCTCAATAGCAATCAGATCATTATATTGTTTCTTGAAATATACGGCTATAATACCAGCATTAATTATCATTTTTGCACATATAGAACATGGCTGATTTGTACAATACAGAGTTGAACCACTCACAGATATCCCATGACAGGCAGCTTGAATAATCGCATTTTGTTCCGCATGAACCCCACGGCAAAGCTCATGCTTTTCTCCGGAAGGAATTTTCATCTTCTCACGCAGACACCCTGTTTCACTGCAATGGACAAGTTTAGAAGGTGCTCCGTTATAACCACTGCAAAGAATTCTTCTGTCCTTAACAAGAACTGCCCCAACTTTGCGTCGGATACATGTTGAACGGGTAGCAACCAAATCAGCAATACCCATAAAGTAAGCTGTCCATGAAGGGCGATCTTGCTCCAGTTTGCCAGATATGGTGGATTCAACAATTGACACTATCATATTTCTTTTGTCCGTAATTTATTCTAATATGTTGTCAGATTTATTACCGTTGTCAGAAGTGCCGTAAAGAGGAAACTCCCTGCAAAGAGCCATTACCCGCTCTTTTGTTTTTTCTACAGAACTCTTTTTATCAAGAACATCACAAATACATGCTGCAACTTCATACATCTGGTCTTTACCCATGCCACGAGAAGTCAACAAAGGTGTTCCAATCCGTATGCCGCTTGTGACTGAAGGGCCTAACGGGTCATTAGGCACACTGTTTTTATTCACGGTTATACCAGCAAGACCAAGCATTGTTTCAGCATCTTTACCTGAAATTCCTTTGTTGGAAAGATTTAAGAGCATCAAATGGTTGTCTGTACCACCAGAGACCAGAATAATCCCATTTTTCATAAGCAGTGATGCAAGCAGTGCTGCATTGTCAACAATCCGCTGCTGATATTCTCTGAAAGAAGGTTCAAGTGCCTCTTTAAAGGCAACAGCCTTGGCTGCAATAACATGCATCAGGGGGCCACCCTGAATACCTGGAAATATCTGGCTTCTTATCTTTGCCGCATGCTCTTCCACAGAAAGGATTATTCCCCCTCTGGGACCTCTAAGGGTTTTATGGGTTGTTGATGTAACAACATCTGCCCATGGAACGGGTGACGGATGTACGTCCGCAGCAATGAGTCCTGCAATGTGGGCCATGTCCACCATAAAAAGTGCACCATATTTTTTTGCAATTGCGGAAAAGCCTTTGAAATCAAACTTACGTGGATAGGCACTTGCACCGGCAACAATCAGCTTTGGTCTGTGTGCTTTGGCAAGAGACTCGACCTCATCAAGATCGATCATCTCTGTAATTTTGGAAACTCCGTAATGGATAAAATTAAAAAGCCTGCCTGAAAAACTTACATGGCTTCCATGTGTCAGATGCCCTCCGTGGGAAAGATCCATACCAAGAATAGTATCTCCAGGTTCAAGCAAAGCGAAATAAGCCGCCATATTGGCACCTGAACCTGAATGTGGTTGAACATTGGCGTAGTCAGCATGAAAAAGTGCTTTTAATCTTTCAATGGCAAGCAGTTCAACCCTGTCCACATGAATACAGCCGCCATAATACCTTTTTCCAGGATAACCTTCTGCATATTTATTTGTCAGAACAGACCCCTGAGCCTCCATAACAGCTCTACTGGTAATATTTTCAGATGCGATCAGTTCAAGACCATTCTCCTGTCTTAACTTTTCATCTTTTATAATTCCTGCAATTTCAGGATCAACTTTTTCAACACTGCTTATGTTCAATCCAACACTCCTTTTAACAATAATTATAACTTCAGACCATTTCAGCAGACCATATTCAGACCTACAGAATATAATTATTTAATACAATATT
>JADGBP010000112.1 GCA_015231395.1 Desulfamplus sp.
TCGATGTAAATACAATAGTTTATATCAAAACAAGGCTGGGCAGTATGGCGTCTATGTCAATAGTGCCCAATGATAACATAGCTGCGGTTTCACCCAATAAAACTTCCCTTTTATAAAACATACCCCCCTTATAAAAGATGGAAAGGAGGTCGCTCATTAAAACATTTGATAGAAATGGTCGGTACATTAGAGGAAAAGAAGATTGGCTTCCATAGCATTCAAGAATCTATTGACACATCTAACTCTGGCGGCAGACTGATTTTTCATATGTTTGGTGCTTTGGCTGAATTTGAACGGCAACTCATTGCTGAACGCACACTGGCAGGACTTTCTGCTGCTCGGGCAAGAGGTAAACAAGGCGGGAGACCCAAAGCTTTAAATGAAAAAGAAAGAGCTTTAGCAGTAAGACTTTATAATGAACAAAAGAATTCAATCATGGAAATCTGTCAGATCCTTAAAATATCAAAACCAACTCTTTATAATTATTTACACCAGGCAAATACTCAATAAATATGCTTAAACAATTATTGCTTACGTTAACTCTTTAACACAGGACAGGGAATTATGAAATTTTAGAGGCTCATTTAATTTTTCATAATTAGGCTCAAATAACTTTTCACGTCACATTTATTCATAGGCAAAAATAACTATTTGGTGATTTTGGAGTTGTCTTAATTTCCATTCAGCTTATTCTCTTGAACTCTTTGTCATTTTTTATCTTTGAAGCCTCTAAATTTTGTTGACATTATTTGCAGTTTGTAAGCTATCTCTTATTCAAAATTCAGCGATTAAGATAGTCGGTTTAATAAGTGCATGGTATCGTTATCCTCATAAAAAGGACTGAGATGACATTAACAAAAACAAATGCAAACAGACTCAACCGCAACTTTTGGCTGAACGCAGGTGTAATCATTCTTGCTTTATTCTGTATATTCTATGTTTCCTGCTTTGAAGGAATGTGTGCAGATATTAACGTCGGCAGCGAAAAGGAATTTCCGCCATTTGCCTTTATTGATGAGAACGGGCAGGCAGCCGGTTTTTCAGTTGATCTGATCAAAGCCGTTGCCGATGAAATGGGGCTGCCCATTGTCTTCACTACAGGCACATGGGATGCCATGTGGAACGGGCTGGTTGAAGGAAGATTCGATGTCCTGCCGGCTGTGGCAATATATCCTGAGCGGCAGACGCTGATTGATTTCAGCCTGCCCCACACCGAAACCTTTGATGCGTTCTTTGTGCGGGACGGCAATCCTGCAATTCAGAATCTCGCGGCAGCACAGGGAAAAGAAATTGTTGTCATGAAGTCGGATGCCGCCCATCACGAACTTTTGGAACTGAAATTTCACGGAACGATGTTGACTGTTGAAACAATCCCCGAAGGGCTGTCTCTGATTGCGTCCGGGAAACATGACGCGTTCCTCTGTTCAAAACTTATCGGCGTTCTGACAATCAAAAAACATAATATCAGAGGTCTGAAATCCGGAACTCTCATTCCCGACTATAAGCGGGTGTTTGCCTTTGGCGTGAAAAAAGGCAGTGATGAACTGAGGGAAAAGCTCAATCAGGGGTTGTCAATCGTAAAATCAAAGGGTGAATATGACCGTATCTATGAAAAATGGATCGGAGTTGCCTTAAAATACGATGATATAGCTGATCTGATGAAACGAGATTACAGTCCTGACATTAAAAAAATCCGCCTAACTGCGGAAGAAGAGGCTTGGCTTAAAAACCATAAAACCGTCAGAGTGGGCATGTTGCCTGTTATTCCGCCTTTGAAAATTCAGGAAAACGGCGTCATTAAAGGCGTCGAACCCGATTATCTGAATCTTCTTTCAGAACGTACCGGTATTGATATTCAGTATATTGTATGTCCGTTTTCAGAAATGGACGCAAAAGTCAAAGCCGGTGAAATGGATATGTTTATTTCGTTTAACATACCTGAACGACTGTCATACATGACATTTACCGATCCTCTCATTGATCACAAAGGGGTCATTATCGGCAGAAATGATACGCCGTTTGTCAGCGGAATCAGTTCATTGAGAGGGAAAAAAGTTGCCATAATCAAAGGAGTCAAGCTCTATCTTAAAATGTTAAGCCCGTATCCCGAAATTGAAACCCTTGAAGTGAACACTTCGGAAGAACAGTTTAAGGCAGTGTCTGAGTCCAAAGCCGATGCCCTGATTTCAACAACCTTGTTTGCCGGTTATTTATTGCGGAATTATCCGAACCTGAAAATCTCCGGTTTAAACGATTCTCCGCCCGAACCGTACATGTATGCCGTCCGCAAAGACTATCCCGAATTAGTGAGCATTCTCAACAAAGCCATCAAAACGATTTCCAAAGAAGAACATGATGCCATCTTTCAGAAATGGTGCAATGTCAAGATCGAATACTATCCGAACTGGTCTGAAATTCTGAAATGGGCGGCTGTAATCGGAAGTTTTTTTATTTTGATTTTGGGAATTACGCTTTTTTGGAACAGAAGACTTGCAAGAGAGATTGTAGAACGGAAAAAAGCAGAGGCTTCTGTGCAACAGAGCGAAAAACAGTTCCGCAGTATGTTTGAACATCACCATGCAGTCATGTTGCTGGTCGATCCTGAAAATGGCAAAATCATCCGTGTAAATAGGGGGGCACAAAAATTTTATGGTTACACGGCAGCGGAATTTGAAAACCTGACGATTCATCAAATCAATCAGTTAACCCAAGAAGAAATTGCTTCAGAAATGGCAAATGCCAAAGCCGAGAAACGCAATTATTTTAATTTTCCTCACCGTTTGGCAAACGGAGAAATCCGTGATATTGAAGTTCATTCCTCTCCGATTCCGTTCAAGGGGAAAACGATTCTGTTTTCGATTATTCATGACATCACTGAACGCAAGCGGGCGAAAATCGTATTGCGGGAGAGTGAGGAAAAATATCGTAATCTTTTCGAGAATATTATTGACGAGGTGCATCTCTGGAAACTGGTTCGGGACGAGATCGGTGAGATCAAAACATGGCGATTGGTGGACATCAACCCTGCCGGTATTAAGGTTTGGGGCAGAACTCGTGACGAAATTATCGGCAAAACCACTGATGAAATCTTCCCTAATTCCAATCCGGTAACACATTTTATGCCCATTGTGCAGAAAATTTTCAGAGATGGAAAACCGCATTTATGGGAAATGTATTTTGATGGAACAAAGCAGTTTCTCCACATGACCAGCGTCCCGTTTGGTGAATATTTCATCACTACAGGGATGGACATCACCGACCGCAAGCGGGCAGAGGAAGAACTCCGCAAGACAAAAGAAGCTGCTGAAACGGCTAATCAATCTAAATCTGCATTCTTAGCCAATATGAGCCATGAAATCCGAACTCCCATGACTGCTATTATAGGTTCAAGCAAATTACTTCTTGATATTATGCATACACCTGAACAGAAAAAATTTTTAAATATTATTGATACAGCAGGAAATAATCTTTTAACAATAATAAATGACATTTTAGATATGTCAAAAATCGAAGCTGGTAAAATTGATATAGAATATCAAGATGTAGATGTATCTGAATTATTAAATGATGTTAGAAATATTTTATATCCTGCAGCTCTCTCTAAAGGAATTGAAATTATATCTGAAAAACCAGATGAGAATTTTCCTGTTATAAAAACTGATTCGGTCAGACTGAAACAGGTTCTATTAAATCTCGGATATAATGCTGTAAAATACACATATAAAGGCACGGTTTCTATAAATGTTTCTATTGAGGAAGAAACAGATGTAAATATTACCTTGTGTTTCAGTGTAAAAGATACAGGTATAGGCATACCTCAGGATAAAATTAATCTGCTATTCAAACCGTTTTCACAGGTTTCCAAAGTTAAATTTGCAGGAACAGGATTAGGGCTTGTAATCTCAAAAAAGATAGTCGAATTAATCGGAGGAAGTATTCATGTTGAAAGCGAGGAGAATAAAGGATCTAATTTTTGGTTTATAATACCTTTTGAGAAAGGTTCAATAATTCAATCTATTCAAGCTGCTGACGAAATCATTCCGATTGATTTAAAAATTCTTCTTGTAGAGGACGATATTTTACTCCAAGAGGTTATCAAAGGATTATTGAAAAAACATCAATTAACAGTAGTTGAGAACGGAAAAGAGGCTGTTAAGATATTAGAAAACAACTCTTTTGACGTTATACTCATGGATATTCAGATGCCAGAGATGGATGGAGTAACAGCAACCAAACTCATAAGAGATAGAAACTCAAAAGTTATGAATCATGATATTCCCATTATTGCTTTGACTGCTAATGCAATGAAAGAAGACCGGGATTTGTTTTTAAATAGCGGAATGAATGGGTATCTCAGCAAACCTGTGAATCTTCAACTTTTAAACAGTGAGTTAAAACGGGTGTTAAAATTTAAGAATAATCTAACAACAGAGTATCAGAGATTCTCCGCCCCACAGGTTGAATTGATATTAACATCAGAAATGTTGAAAAGTATAGATGGGAAAACTTTATTTAAACTGAAAGAATATGTTGAAAATCTCGATCACGTTAAATTAAACGAACTTGTGGAAAACATATCATTTCAAAATAAAGAATTAAGCAATGTTTTATATAGTTATGTTTCAAATTATAAAATAACCGAAATACTCCGAATTTTAAAATAAATGTGAACTCCCTCTACCCTTCTTATAAAGTATAGGAGAAAACCATGAAAAACCAAGGCAGCATCTTAATAATAGATGATTCTCACGAAACATTAACAATATTAGCCGAACTGTTAAATAAAGAAGGTTTTACGGTTTTTGCGGCTGACAGCAGCGAATTGGCTTTGGTTTGGTTAGAAAAAAGAATACCTGATTTAATTCTTTTAGACATAATGATGTCTGGAATTGACGGTTTTGAATTGTGTCGTCAGATTAAATTAAAAGATAATTTGAGCCAAATACCAATCATTTTTCTTACCGGGGCAATCGAAGTAAGCAGACGTGTAGAAGGTTTAACGCTGGGGGCTGTTGATTACATTTTAAAACCGTTTGAAAAAGAAGAACTTTTGGCACGAGTAAGAACTCATTTGGAAATACATAAATTAAGGAATGCCCTCAAGGAATCCAAAGAATTTTATCAAAAGATACTTGACAATATTAATAATGGAGTTTGGGTAAGCAATAAAGAGGATGTGATAATTTATGCTAATCAAGGAATGGGTAAAATTGTTGGTATTTCACCATGCAAAATTGAAAATGTGAATGTGCTGACAGGCTTTCCCGAAAGAGCTTTGCAATATTTAAGTCCAGTCTATCTTAATGCAAAACAAACGCTGATACCTAAACCCTATTCAGAAATTTGTGTTGTTACACCCTCAGGACAAAATAGTTTTCAATCAGGCTGGCTTATTCCTTTAATCAAAGATGACCAATACGATGGTATGATTTGCACAGTTGAGGATGTTACTCAGCGGGTTTTAATAGAAAAGAGACTTCAAGAGACGCAACGACTTGAATCTATAGGCAGACTTGCAGGCGGTGTTGCTCATGATTTCAATAACATGTTGATGGTGATTATTGGCTATTCGGAAATATCTCTGGATAGTCTGAATACTTCCGATCCTCTTTATGAGAATCTTACGGAAATCATGAATGCTGCCAAACGCTCCGCTGATCTTACCCGCCAGCTTCTGGCTTTTGCACGTAAACAGAGTATTGTCCCAAAGGTTCTGGATATAAACGAAACCGTTGAAGAAATGCTCAAAATGCTTGTAAAACTTATCGGTGAAAATATTAATCTGAACTGGAAGCCAAGCTCAGACTCATTATGGCATGTAAAAGTTGACCCCTCCCAGATAGACCAGATACTTGCCAATCTGTGTGTAAACGCAAGGGATGCCATAGATGGTGTCGGAAATGTGCTTATAGCAACCGGTAACGTAACCTGTGATAACGTTTATTGTTCAAATCATGTTTACGCAATTGAGGGAGATTATGTGCTGCTGACTGTGAGTGATGACGGAGGCGGTATCGAAAAGGAGATTCTGGCAAATATATTTGAGCCTTTCTTCACCACCAAGGAGTTTGGACAGGGTACAGGTCTCGGTCTTGCTACTGTTTACGGCATCGTTAAACAGAATAACGGTTTTATTAATGTTCACAGTGAGTTGGGAAAAGGGACAACTTTCAAGATATATCTACCAAGACACATGGAGAATGTTCCGCAAATTGAGAAACAAGACCGGAAAGAAAGCTGCCATGGACATGAGACTATCCTACTGGTGGAGGATGAGCTGGCGATACTGAAAATGGGGAAGATTATGCTGGAAAGTTTAGGATATAAAGTACTTACCGCGAACCTGCCAATCCAAGCCATTAATATTGCAAAAGATCACGCAGGGGAAATTGATCTACTCATTACTGATGTGGTCATGCCGGAGATGGGCGGCAGTGAACTTTCCAACAATATCCGGCTAATCCGTCCAGCAATCAGATGTATGTTCATGTCAGGATATACTGCTGATGTAATTGCCCGTGATGGTTTGCTTGATGAAGGGACGCACTTTATCCAGAAACCCTTTTCCAGAAATGCACTGGCTGTAAAGGTGAGGAATGCACTGATTAGTTCATGACTCTTTCTCGTCTAAAAGGACAAGAAGGCACGTCAGTTGTATCTGTGAATGTTCAATCATGCCCATGATTGAACATTGGACAGGTTAAACGCAAAAATTACTTAATATTTCAGTTTGTTATAGGATGCGTAAATCTTCATAAAATTTGCTGCTTGCTTTTTAATGTTCAATAGTAGTAATATATTCAATATTATTGAATGTTAATAAAAGGAGAAGTAACAGTGCAGACCAAAAAGAAAAATAATGCCACTGGCAAATATGTAAAGCCGTTTACAGCTCTGGAGATAAAGAGAATTAAAAATGAGTTGATAAAAAAACAGAACATTGAATGAATTCAGTTACCAGAAAGCACTTAAAATCCTTAATAAAATGGACGATCCTGACTTGAGGATACCATTAGAAGAGCATCTCAAGTCTGCTTTTGAAAAGGCTCAGAATTCATCCGGATTTCTTTTGTTATT
>JADGBP010000113.1:0-3234 GCA_015231395.1 Desulfamplus sp.
TTGCAATACATGAGATGGAAAAAATGGAAATAATAGAGCCTAAAAAAGCAAATAAGCCACAATCCAGTATCATTAGTATGACCTTTGGGATTATCGGTTTTGTGTTTACTGTCGCCATTATTTTTACTATCATTTTTATCAACTATCATATGAAGCAATATGCATTATCAGAAGCAAAAGAAAAAGTCCGAATTATTCTTGATCGCAATTTCGCCACTCACACCTATTTTTCTCAAAAATTAAAACCCGCAGTTTTTCAGCTTGTAGATCCTATTCTTGACAAGGCTTACTTTGAACCAGCATGGATGTCCTCTACATATGCCGTAAGAGAGATCGATAAGTATTTTCAAGATATAAGTCCAACTCACTACTATTACAAAGAGTGTGCAATTAATGCCCGAAGTCCGGAAAACGAAGCTGACGACTTTGAGCGAGACTTTTTAAAAAAGATCAATGCAAATCCAAACATAACAATATCTTCTGAAATAATAGAATTAAATAATTCCCCCTATTATGTGGTACTCCGTCAAGCCGAAAAAATGGACAAAAGCTGTCTTCGCTGCCATGGAAATCCCGAAACCGCTCCTAAAAATCTGGTAGATATCTATGGAGACAAACGCAGTTTTCACAGAGAATTGGGAGAGATCGTATCCGCTGTTTCGATTAGAATTCCTCTGGCGACAGCTTACTCAGAAGCCAATCGCATATCACTTCTATTATCCGTCATTTTTAGTGGACTTCTAATTGTTCTATACGCCATTAATTATTTTGTTAGCCAGCGGTTTGTTTTTGGTCCTATTTCTCGATTACAAATCAAAACCCAAATGATCGCAAATGGTGAAGAGCCCATCGGTACTCAGATTATACTGCCGAAAGGAAGAGAACTTAGCGGTCTTGCCCAGGCATTTAACCAAATGTCATTATATTTACGAGATCATTTTGACAATTTGGACAACACCGTTAAAAAACGAACTCAAGAGTTGATACAACTTAACGAAAATCTTAATAAAGAAATCGAATCACATAAAAAAACAGATCAATTCTTACAGGAAAACCAAGCGATATTAAAAGCCGCAATGGATTACAGCCATGCAGGGATAGCAATAGCAGATGCACCTGATGGTAAATTGCGTTATGTAAATGAAGCAGGACTTGGAATAAGAGGAAAAAAGAGGGAAGAAATTGTAAATGGCATAAATATTGACCAGTATGTTTCAAGCTGGCAAATATTGCATTTTGATGGAACACCTTACAAAGCTGAAGATGTCCCACTTGCAAGAGCAATTTTGTATGGGGAAGTCTGTAGCGAAGAATTTTTGATTCGCAGACCAAATCAAGAAGATAGAATTGTATTGGCCAATGCCGCTCCAATAAAAAATGACCAAGGACAAATCATTGCCGGAATCGTAATTTTTTTGGATATTACTGAAAGCAAACGTGCTGCATTAGTACTGGAGCGGGAGAAATATCTCAACCAGTTGCGTCTGGAAATTATTAACGAAATTACAACCAATCCTGAACTCGATGAAATGATGATTTGTGATATTGTCTTGGAAAAAATGATTGGTCTTGCAGAAAGTCCAATCGGTTTTTTAGGATTTATGTCCCCTGATGAAAAAACTATGCGTATCCATGCCTGTTCATCTTCGGTCATGGCAATTTGTGCTGTCAAAAACAAACCCTTGGAGTTTCCAATTGATGATGCAGGGATATGGGCAGAAGCTATTAAAAAACGTAAGCCAATTTTTTATAATGATGCCAAATATTTTGAATCATCAATAAATGGAATGCCAGAAGGACATATCAAAATTAATAGGCTCATGGTTATACCTGTATTAGATGCTAACAAAATTGTAGCTGTGGCTGCGGTAGCAAATAAGTCGAATCCATACGATGAGATTGATATCAAACATTTCAATTCGTTATTGATTAGATGGTGGGAACAACTTACTCGAAAAAGATTTTTGAAAGAGAAGATAAAAGTTGACGCCCAGCTTCAGCAAATCCAAAAAATGGAATCCATTGGAACGTTAGCTGGTGGTATTGCACATGATTTTAATAATTTACTGGGTGTCATTACGGGCAATGTTTCCTATTCATTGGCAAAATTGAATCGAGACGATGAGTTGTTTGAAGTTTTATCAGAAGTTCAAGATGGTGCAAAACAAGCTCAAACCCTTACCCAGCAGCTTCTTACATTTGCCAAAGGTGGCGAGCCTGTTAAAAAGACAATAAATATAAACCAGTTAATAAAAGAATCTGCACAATTTGTTGTCAGAGGGTCAAATTCCCGCTGCGAATATAAGCTTTCTGAAAAAGTATCTCTGGTTGAAGTTGATACGGGTCAAATCAATCAAGTTATTAGCAACCTGGTTATAAATGCAAACCAGGCAATGCCGGATGGTGGTATAATCTATATAAAAACTGAAAATATAGAACTTGAACCTGAAAATACGCTTGCATTATCAGCAGGAGAATACATTAAAATTACCGTTGAAGACCAAGGCGTTGGTATTTCAAAAAAACAGCTACCAAACATATTCGATCCTTTTTTTACTACAAAGCAAAAAGGAAACGGTCTCGGTCTATCGACTGCTTATTCAATTATTAAAAGGCATGGTGGTCAAATTACTGTATATTCTGAGGTCGAAAAAGGAACTGTTTTTAATATTTATTTACCAGCTTCACTAAAGGAGGTTAAGAAAAACGAAGGAAAAGAAGACTCCGACCATCAGGGTAAAGGCAACATTCTGATCATGGATGATCAGGAGGCTATTTTGAAGATGGTCGGTAGAATGTTGAACGGAATGGGCTATAAGACAGCATTTGCCACTGATGGCTCTCAAGCGGTTGACATGTATAAAGAAGCACTAACATCTGAAAATTCATTTGACTTGGTGATTCTTGATCTTACAGTTCCAGGCGGCATGGGAGGATTAAAAACAATCATCGAATTATCGAAGATTGATCCTGATGTTAAGGCTGTTGTTTCAAGCGGTTATTCAAATGATCCAGTTATGTCAAATCACAAGAACTACGGCTTTAGCGGAATTATGCCAAAGCCATATACAAAAGCTCAATTAACTGAGGTATTGAATAAGGTACTTGGGCGGTTGAAGTCTGACCATTAACAATAGACATTATATAAATAATTTCTGAAATATAATAATAAGGTGATTTTCGTGAAAATAATTATTAGCTTGGTATCTCTTCCGTTAACAATTAAAAACAGAC
>JADGBP010000113.1:3333-7063 GCA_015231395.1 Desulfamplus sp.
GGGGCGGTCGAAGTCTGACCATTAACAATAGACATTATATAAATAATTTCTGAAATATAATAATAAGGTGATTTTCGTGAAAATAATTATTAGCTTGGTATCTCTTCCGTTAACAATTAAAAACAGACCCTGCTTAACACTTTCTTTTTTTGTATTTGTATCAATGCTGTTCTTAATTCCTGATTTGTCTCAATGTGCCGATCCGTATTATGTTGATCAGCGATTGGAGATAACCATGCGAACAGGTCCGGGAGTTTCTTACAAAGTCATTTCAATGCTGCCATCAGGTAGCTCTGTAAAAATGATTCAATATGGCAAGGAGTGGGCAAAAGTTCAAACAGCCGAGGGAAAAGAAGGGTGGGTTCTCAGCCGTTATATGACAAAAGAAATGCCTGTAACCGCAATGGTAAAAGAACTTCAGGAGAAAAACAAACAACTTTCTGATATTCTGGAACAGACCAAATCAGAAGACAAAGAACTCTCCGTCATCAGAGAGAAGCTTCTAATCAAGGAAAAAGAATATAACGAACTTAAAAACAAGTCATCGAACTTTCTTGAGATGGAACAGAAATATAATGATATTGTCAGCCAGCTTGAAGAGTATAAAATATTGATTGAACAATACAGCTCTAAATCAAACAAAGAGATTTTATATTCATTTTCGATTGGTGCCGGTGTACTGATTATTGGTATAATACTGGGAATGAGTGCAAAGAGACAAAGCCGGGATTCTTTTTTAATGTAATCAAATGAAATCAAATGTAATCAAATGTGATTGATTCAGATTTTATTTTTGTAAATTTCAGGTTCCTCTTGAGCTTCATATAGTTTTCCAGATAATTAAATTGGCAAGAGCATTGTAGGGGCAATCCTTTGTGGTTGCCCTTCAAAATTGAGAATATCAAAATATTTTTCTGGAAGTCTATAAAATGTGGCAAATAAACCCCTATCCATTCAGGGTAGGCTTATTTACTGTCATCTTCAACTTCAACTTGAACTTGAACTTGAACTTGAACTTGAAAAAGATCAGGAAACATCTCTAATAATACCGATTGAAACTCTATATACTCCTGATTTAACCTCTCCATCAGAGAACGGACAGTATCAGCTTCTCCCTTTTTTTCAGCACATTCTATAAAATGTGCTGTCTGGCTTAACCTTTTTGCTGAAAAATTGGCACACGTTCCTTTTATCGAATGTGCGTAAAGGATTATCTCTTTGGCATTGTTTCTGTCCAGAGCCTCCTGTAGATTCTTGATATTCTCAGCAAGCAATTGTGGGAAATCTTTTAAAATAGATTCTAAAATTTTTTTGTTCCCAGCTAATCGGTTCAGGAAATCATGATAGTCGAATAGAGGTTCAAGTTGTTCAGAGAGAATTGGCGTTATATTGTTGTTAATCTCTTCTTTGCGTGGCTCATCATTCCGTGACTCCTTATCCATGACCTGTTCCATGATAAGAGATAAAAGCTGATCAGGGTCAACCGGCTTTGAGATATAGCCATTCATTCCAGCTTCAAAGCACTTCCTGCGGTCTTCTTGTGAGGCATTTGCCGTCATTGCAATAATAGGTACATTAGTATTCAGAATACCAATATCACAGTTACGGATAATTTCAGTAGCTTCAATGCCATCTAATTCAGGCATCTGCATATCCATAAGAATGAGATCATAATATTTTCTGGAAACGGCTTCTATAGCCTCCTTGCCATTGTTCGCGATATCAACTGAAATGCCATATTTACCAAGAATTGCCAGAGCGACCTTTTGATTCATGATATTATCTTCAGCCAGCAGGGTTCTGACATTAGTCAGTCTTGATGTGTCAAACCTGTGATTCGATGTATCATGAATCTCTTTTGTTGCAATATCTGTCTCATGTGATTTAACACTTTTTTCACACTTCATCGAGAACCAGAATGTGCTTCCAACACCTTTCTCACTCTTTGCTCCAACCTTGCCGTCCATGAGTTTAGCAAGCTGTTTTGCAATTGCCAGCCCCAGTCCTGTACCACCGTATCTTCTTGAGATAGACGCCTCTTCCTGTGAAAATGACTGAAACAGTCGATCCATGTGGTCTTTTGAAATTCCGATACCAGTGTCTTTAATTGCGAATGTGACCTTGGTATGCGTATCTTCATCAGAAGGAGTATTGTTTCCATTTTTTAAATCACTTTTTAGAAAAGCATCATTTTCCGCAAAAGTATCACTTTCCGAAAGAAGATCACTTTCCGTAAAGACATGTAAGGTTATACTTCCTTTTTCCGTAAATTTAACCGCATTATTGAGAAAATTGAGAAGAATCTGACGAATCCGCATCGGGTCTCCGATCAGATACGGATAGACATCTGGTTCAATCCGATATTCAAGCAAAAGCTTTCTTTCTTCAGCTTTAAATCGTATTATTTTGATGACAGATGCGACAATATCAACAAGATTAAAATCTATATTTTCAAGCTCCAGCTTCCCGGCTTCTATTTTGGAAAAATCAAGAATGTCATTAATCAGGGAAAGCAGAATTTCGGAAGAGCTCACGGCTGTTTCCACATAGTCTTTCTGTGTCTCATCAAGAGATGTATCCAGAAGCAGACGGTTCATGTTGATAACAGCATTAATCGGAGTGCGGATTTCGTGGCTCATGTTGGCAAGAAATTCAGATTTGAAACCGTTGGCCTTTTCCGCCGCATTTTTTGCTTTAACCATTTCCGAATATGCTCTTGTCAGCTCCTCTGTGCGTTGTCTTACACGCTCTTCCAGCTCTATATTTGCTTTACGGAGTTTTTCCGTCAACATAGTATTGCCAGCAATCAGAAAGTAAAATCTGAACGCCTCCTGTACGGTCAGATCCATCTGGACAGGATCCCACGGCTTGGGGATATACCTGAATATACGTCCCTCATTAATTGCCGAGATTACAGCCTCAATATCTGAATAAGCAGTCAGAATAAGACGGACAGCATCTGGAAATTCCACTTTTATCCTTGAGAAAAACTCTGTTCCAGTAGTACCAGGCATCCTCTGATCAGATATGATTACATGAACAGGATTTTGACACATTATCTGATACGCCTCATCTGCACTGTTTGCAGTATAGACTTGATATGTCTTTCTGAACTGTCTTTTCAGAGCCTTAAGAATTTCCGGTTCATCATCAATAATCAGCAGATGTCCTTTATCTTCTATAGTGGAACTGACTTGTATGTTTGTCGCGGGGTAACTCATTTTTTTAATCTCTCCGGAATAACAATGGTAAATACAGAGCCTTCATTTATTTTTGATCTCACGGAAATTGAGCCCTTGTGTTTTTCAGTGATAATTTTATAGGAAATACTCAGTCCAAGACCAGTTCCATCACCAACAGGTTTTGTGCTGAAAAAAGGATCGAAAATTTTATTCATGATCGCCTCAGGTATTCCAACGCCTGTATCTGCAAATTCAAGAGTGATATTTCCATTCTCTGATCTGCCGAGGATCTCAAGTTTCCCCCCGTTTTCCATTGCCTGAGCCGCATTTATTATAAGATTTAGAAACACCTGATTCAATTCCGACGGATAACATTCAACAATCGGTAAATCTGATAATTCAAGCCGGACGTCAATATCGCGTTTATTGAGTTCATACCGTGCAAGTTCAAGCGTGCTTGAGATAGTTTCCGAAATATCCACATCTTTGATTTCACTCTCATGAAGCCTTGAGAATGTCCGTAAATCCTGAACTATTTTACTTACACG
>JADGBP010000114.1:0-6528 GCA_015231395.1 Desulfamplus sp.
CCAAGTTCTATTTCACCAAGCTCTATTTCACCAAGCTCTATTTCAGAATATAATAATTCCAAAGCTGTTAATCACAGCACAGATGATTTTCACTATGGAACAGAATTTAAGCAAATACTCTATTCCGACAAAGAGCTTGCTCTTTACACATCGGATCAGGCAAATGTGGCTTATACAACTACACCTCTGTCATAAACAAAGAAGAGTCAACAACAAAGAAGAGTCAACAACAAAGAAGAGTCAACAACAAAGAAGAGTCAACAACAAAGAAGTGTCAACAACAAAGAAGTGTCAACAACAAAGAAGTGTCAACCGATTTCGAGCTGATGACCGGTTCCGAGCTGATGATGAGCGGTATCGAGCTGATATGACCCTAAAAAGAGCGTTATGACCTGCATAAGGAGAGTGTTATGACCGACATTAAATCCTCCAGATTAGTAGAAGCCATTAAAGCCATAGAAGATGGAATTTACATAATCGACAATAACTATAACGTTGAATACATGAACCATGCCATGATCAAGATTTTTGGAGATGGTGTTGGAAAAAAATGCTATGAAGCGATCAATAATGGAAAAGGAATCTGTTCATGGTGCAAGTTTCATGAGGTGTTTGATAATGGTGAAACTCACTATGGCGAAGTCTATATGGATCATGTCAAGAAACATTTCAGCCTTATGGAACTGCCAATAACAAACAGGGATGGCACAAGATCCAAGTTGTCTCTTTACCGTGATATTACCCGTGACAAGGAACAGCAGGCAAGACTGAAATCTTCTGAGGAGGGATATAAGCGGCTTTTTGAACATGCCGGATGCGGCGTTTTCATAAGCAGCAAACAAGGCAGATTTTTAGATGTAAATCCGGCGTTTTTAAAAATGCTTGGTTATACAAAAAAAGATAATTTTCTTGCTCTGGATATTGCCACAGATCTCTATCTGACACCTGAAGACAGAAGAAAATTCATGGAAACTGTGGAAAAGCAGGGCAGGGTTGTAGATTATGATGTTGTCTGGAGACGCAGGGACGGCAATATGATTCAGGTTCTGCTCACAAGCCATGTCCGTTATGATGAGAGTGGAAGTGTGATTGGATATGAAGGCATTGTAGTGGATCAGTCTCATCGCAAAATGATGGAAGAGAAGACGAAAAAAGCTTATAATTTTCTTGACCAGACAATTGAATGCTCTCCAAATGCAATAATGGCGGCAGATTTAAAGGGTAATGTCCTCATATGGAACAAAGGGGCTGAAGAGGTGTTTGGTGAGAAAGCTCAGGATGTGATAGGAAAGAAAAATATAAAAGATGTTTATGCCGGTGATCTTGCAAAAAAAGTGATGAAAATGATCCGTTCCAGTGATTACGGAGGTGTGGGAAAACTTAAATCTTATCCTTTAACATTTACAGGCATTGACGGAAAAGAGACTGAAGGGAATCTCTCCGCAACTATTTTGTATGATGATGATGGAAAGGAGATTGCATCTGTAGGCAGTTTTGTGGATCTTGGGGAGAGGCTGGCAATGGAGCGCAAGCTAAGTGAAACCCGTCAACAGCTTCTTCAATCTGAAAAATTGGCTGCCATGGGGCGATTAACCTCCCAAATTGCCCATGAACTGAACAATCCTCTGTTTGGCATCATGAATACCCTTGAGCTTATGAAAACAGAGATATCTCCCCAGAATAAACGGCGAAAACTTTTGGATATGTCTATCTCCGAGACAATGAGGCTTGCTGATATGCTCAAAAAGATGCTCTCTTTTTCAAAACCGGATCAAGAGAGAAAGATCAATATAAATATCAATACAGTTCTTGATGAGATAATTCTTCTCTATGAAAAAAGGTTCAGGGAAAACAGCGTAAAGTTTGAGTATCAGTTTGCAGAAAACATTCCAATGGTAAACGCATCCAAGGATCAGTTAAGACAGGTCTTTCTCAACATGATCTCCAATGCCATGGATGCCATGCCAGAAGGTGGCAATCTGAAGATAGTTACAGCGTATGACAAAAATCAGGTGAGTATCATTTTGTCAGATACCGGAATTGGGATTAGAGAGGAGCATCTGGAAAAAATTTTTGATTCGTTCTTCACCACAAAGACAGACAGTGTCAAAGGTGTAGGGCTTGGATTATCAGTATGCTATGGTTTTGTAAAAGATCATGGCGGAGACATCAAGGTTGAAAGCAGGGTAGGGGAAGGTACTACTTTTAACATAACGCTGCCTGTAAGCGGGGTAGAACAGTAGTCATATGAATACGACCAGATTTTTTGCAGGCTGTTCAATGAACAATTTTTTGCATGAGAATGAGAGTAAAGAGTTAATGATTTATTCCGTGCAGGAAGGCACAGAGTTAATAATCAACTCTTTATATGAAAGCAAAGAGTCCGTAATCAATTCTTTGTATGAGAGTAAAGAGTCAATGATCAATTCTTTACAGAAGAGCAAAGATTTATGCAATGCTCCTGTTGGTGTGTTTGATTCCGGTGTTGGTGGATTGTCAGTACTTATGGAGATTCGCAGACAGCTTCCTGCAGAAAATCTGATCTATGTTGCAGACTCAGGTCATGTTCCTTATGGCAATAGACCTGCAAACTTTATTGAAAAACGGGCAACTGCAATTACTGAATTTCTTCTTGGTGCTGATGTCAAAGCCATAGTGGTGGCATGCAACACAGTAACTGTTGTTGCTGTAGAGAGTCTTCGTTCATGGTGTCCTGTTCCCATAGTAGCTATGGAGCCTGCAATAAAACCTGCTGCAAGCATCACTAAATCCGGTGTGATCGGAGTGATTGCAACAAGTCAGACTCTATCAAGCAAGAGTGTAGCTCGTCTTTGTAATATGTATGGAAGTAATATTGAAGTCCTTCTTCAGCCATGCCCGGGACTTGTTGAGTTGGTAGAGCAAGCAGAACTGACAAGCATCTCAACAAGATCTTTGTTGAGTGATTATCTTTCTCCGCTGCTTGACAAGGGTGCTGACACCATTGTTTTAGGATGCACCCATTATCCTTTTTTGAAGCAGATGATCAGTGAAGTTGCAGGTACTGATGTTGTCATCATTGATCCTGCGGCTCCGGTAGCAAGAGAACTTTTACGGCAGCTTTCACTTCGTCAGCTATCTGCATCATCAGTCCGGTCAGGCAGTGAAATGTTTTTTGCAAGCGACCATCTGTCAAATGCACAGACAATAACATCAAAACTCTGGGGGCGGCAAATAGAGGTTCATAAACTGCCCCATGCTTATTGTTAAACCCGACATTGAGCAGACCCAAATCCCACATGAAATTCTTATATAGACTTTCAGAACAATATTTTGGTATCTCAATTTTTAAGAAGGACAACTGCAAGGGATTGCCCCCTGCTCTTGCCAATTTAATTATTTGGAACAATATAAAAGAAAATAAGGTGGGCTATTAAAATCAAGGTGAGCTATGAGCAAAAAAAAATCAGCAAACCATTTGTGTGTAGTAAAACAATTTTTAGTAATCAATATCTGTTTGATCATATTTTTAATGCTCTGCTTAACACAGATTACGGGCTGTAAAGATGAAGAAACTAAAACGGAACCAAAAGCCGCTTCCCCTCAGGAAATTATCACTGGAACATGGAGCCGCTATGAAAACAAGGTTTATACACTGCTGATAATCAGAGGAAATGGCAACTGGTCATCTGATTTCAGAATTGAAGGTGGTACTTCAAAAATTATTGAACGCAAAGGAAAAGCAAGCGGACTCTGGGCTATTGAAGACAAATATATCAATCTGACTGTCACAGAATCTGATATGGAAAATGTATGGACAGCAGGTACTACGTATAAACTTGAGATTATTGAGCTAAATAAAAAAAATATCACTGTTAAATATCCAAACGGAAGACTTATAACATGGAAAAAAGCACGCGTGCAGAAGGAGGCAAAAAAAGAAGGGGTTATAACTCCTGTAATTCCCATGAAGCCCTTGATTGTCAATCTCAATAAAATAAGCTCAAATGACAAAGACAGATACCTGTGTATTGCACTTGAGCTTAATCTTGACGAGATGTCTCCCTCTGACATTGTGCCTAAATTGCACCCCCGTGCGTGGGACGCTGCGATTTTGTTTCTTAGCTCTCTGCTGTATAATGATGTGAGAACTTTTGATGAAATGAAAGTTATAACAGAAAGGCTTACAACAATACTGAACCCATATTTAGACGGACTTCTTGTGGAATCTGTCTCCAAACAGGTTGTCATTACATCAAGTATGGATAAAGTGGAAGAGTTTATTATCGAACACTCGCCACCTCCGGTACTTGAAACGCCAGAAGGAGAGAAACCAAAAGAAGAGAAACCAAAAGAAGAGAAACCAAAAGAAGAAAAACCAAAAGAAGAAAAAAAGAAGGAGAAATAAGGAATGGGCAAAACAATTGCTGAAAAAATATTTGACGCACATCATGTGGATTCTCCATCCGGAGATGTTGATGTTATAAGTTTAGACGCTGTATTCTGCCATGAAATTACAACCCCTATTGCCATTACGGATTTGATGGCACGTGGCAAGGATAGAGTGTTTGACACGTCAAAAATAAAGGCGGTTATCGATCATGTTACACCGGCAAAGGATTCCAAAACTGCAATGCAGGGTAAAATCCTCAGGGATTGGGCTGTCCGGCATGGTATAAAGGATTTTTTTGATATCGGAAGAAATGGTGTATGCCATGCTATTTTTCCTGAAAAAGGATTTGTAAGACCAGGATTTACAATTATCATGGGAGATTCCCACACATGCACTCACGGTGCGTTTGGAGCATTTGCCGCGGGGGTTGGAACAACAGATCTTGAAGTTGGCATTCTCAAAGGAGTTTGTGCGTTCAAAAAACCGGAATCTATTAAAGTTGAGATTTCAGGGACTCTTGATTCTGGGGTTTATGCAAAAGATGTGATTCTCTCTCTTATTGGTAAAATCGGGGTTAACGGTGCCACCAACAAGGTGCTGGAATTCCATGGGTCTGTGGTCGAGTCCATGACCATGGATCAACGTATGACTCTATGCAATATGGCGGTCGAAGCCGGTGCCACAAGCGGCATATGTGCTCCTGATATGGTTACAGTAGAGTACCTATGGCCATTCATAAAAGATGAATATGCCTCAAAGGATACACACACCTCAAAAGACGAAAACTCATTAAAAAAGGTCGCACTGGAGGCATTCAACAAATTTACACCAGATGCTGATGCTAAATACAGCTCTACTATCCAGATGAGTGTTTCCAATCTTCAGCCTCAAGTTACATTCGGATACAAGCCAGATCAGGTAAAACCGGTTGCCGAGATGGAGGGTACACCCATTAATCAGGTCTATATCGGTTCCTGCACCAATGGCAGATTGGAAGATCTTGAAATTGCTTCATCCATTCTCAAAGGCAAAAAAATTGCCGCTTCGGTCAGAGGTATTGTTTCTCCGGCAACTCCTGAAATTTATTCTAAGGCATTGGATAAAGGCATTATCAAGATATTCATGGATGCGGGTTTCTGTGTTACCAATCCCACCTGTGGGGCATGTCTTGGGATGAGTAACGGCGTTCTTGCAGATGGAGAGGTTTGTGCTGCAACCACCAACAGAAATTTTAATGGTCGCATGGGTAAAGGCAGCATGGTTCATCTTATGAGTCCTGCAACTGCAGCGGCATCGGCAATCAAAGGAGTCATTACCAACTCAGAACTTTATTCAGCATGATACGTTAACAAGAGGTAAAACAACATGAAAAACTTCAGCGGAAAAGCCCTTTTTCTTGACAGGTCTGACATCAACACTGACGAGATCATACCTGCTAAATATCTTACAGAAATCACAAAAGAAGCTCTAAAGCCATATCTTCTTGAGGATATTGTGCTTAAAGGGTTTAACCCATCCACAGATATTGAAAACATGTCGGTGGTAATAACACGGGATAATTTTGGATGTGGTTCATCACGGGAACATGCCCCATGGGCATTTGAGGTAAATGGTATTAACATTGTTATTGCGTCAGGGTTTGCAAGAATATTCAGACAGAACATGTTCAACTGCGGCATGATGGCGGTTGAGCTTGAAAAAGATGTTATAGACAGAATTTTCTCTCTTTTTGCCGGTAAAACCACATTTGTTGAAACTAATATGGAGAAAATGACATTTACATTCAGTACAGATGGAATGGCAGATGGAACAAATGACAGTTCAGATGGATTGCGTGAAATCATTCCGTTTACTGTTAGTGAGTATGACCTTGCACTTGTGAAGGCAGGTGGCTGGGTGAATTATGCGGATCAAAATTATTGAATTCATAGCGGGCATTGTTCTCTTTTGTTGCAGATAAAGCTCCAGTCTTATACACAGATAGGTATCCTCAAATGAACTCTTTACAAAGCTGGTGGGTTATTATGACCAAAGTTGGGGGTAATCATGAAAACGGTTAATTACGAAACAGATATTGTTGCATGGGCCAACGAATGGAAGGATAATTGCTGTAATATTGAAAAAAGCTCGTTCTCTGATACAACACCTGTGGATAA
>JADGBP010000114.1:6564-7023 GCA_015231395.1 Desulfamplus sp.
GTGAACTTGCAAGCCGTATGGCTGTTCTTCTCTGTCATCTTCTCAAATGGCAATATCAACCGGCACGTCAGGGGGCAAGTTGGGAAGCTACAATCAAAACACAGAGAGGGCGTGTTAAACGCCGTTTAAATCAGACACCAAGTTTAAAAAAATGCTTGCAGGATTTCGATTGGCTGGCTGATGCATGGGATGACGCCCGTGATGCGACTGAAAAGGAAACAGGAATCTCTTACGAAAAATTTCCTGAGGAGTGTCCATGGACGATTGAAAATATTTTGTCAGAGAACTGGTTTCCACAGCTTTTTGAAAATAACTTGATTTAAATATATAGCGGTCTCCCTGGAGATTTTTATGAAAATTATTGAACCTTATTTTGAAATATTGCACATGGCAGAGGCAAAAGATATTTATCGACTTCTGGAACTTGCTGCCCGAAACTGCTAAAACTCAGAAGAGCAC
>JADGBP010000115.1 GCA_015231395.1 Desulfamplus sp.
GACCCTGCGTATATTCCCAAATTAAATTTTTAGCTTTATCATCAAATGGCTGACCAGTCTCTTTTGTGTGTTCTTCAAGAAGCTCATAAACTTCAGATTCTATAAAATCGTCAAGTCTTAAAGATACTGCCTTGATATTAAAAGCACTTCCGCCAGTGATAATTGATTTATCTCTGTCTGAGTGGATTCTGTAATCCCTAACATCTCTTACTCCGCACAAAATTATTGATTGGGGAAAGTTTTCTGGACGTTTATCGTAACCAGCCCTTATTTGGCGAAGAACAGAAATAAGCGTATCTCCAACTAATGAGTCAATCTCATCTATAAATAAGACTATTGGTTTTTGACTCTCTTCTGTCCAGAGGCTGAGAAGTTCATTTAATGCCCCATCTTCTCCGCTTTTTTCAAGGGTTTCAGACCAAATCTTATCAGGGTAAGAGTCTTTTAGATAAAATTTTGAGCGTGAACCAAGTTCATTTAAAATGGCTTTAACTCCACGTTTTACATCTTCTCTTGCCCCTTGAGCTGCCTCCACATTTATATAAAGGCATTTAAAATCTGTATTATTGTTTAAATATTCCATCAAAGCCAGCAGGCACGAAGTCTTGCCAGTCTGCCTTGGGGCGTGGAGAACAAAATATTTTTCCTGCTCAATTAAAGATAAAATCTCTTGTAAATTGAGTCTGTTAAGCAGTGACAGGCAGTAGTGTTTTTTGGGATTCACTGGTCCTGCTGTGTTGAAATATCGCATGGCTCTCTCCTTATATTCTCTTGAATCTCTAATATCCCAAACCCTCATTAGATTATGATTTTAATAGCTCCACAATCTCCAAAGCATCTTTAAACTTGTATTTACCAATGAATATTTCAAGCTCCTGAAGCTTGGACTTAATTTCATCTGACCAGCTAAAAGTACCTATTTCTTCCATAATCTCCTTGCATGGTTTGGGCTTTTTTTTCTATAAGGCTGGCTCAAGTTTTTTGAGCAATTCTGCTAATTGTTCAGCATCTCCCTGTTTTGCACTACTTTGAGCACCACCCTGCTTTGCAGAGATGTCTAATTACAAAAGAAGATGCAAAAGCTTGGTTTGGAATTGCGGCTATGTTATCAAATAAAGCGGGAACCGTAATATCTATAAATTCTTTGAAGAAAGTGCCTCGAAAAAAGCGTAGCAGAGTTTAGCATCATTTGATATTTCCAAAAGGCTAAATGTCTGTTTCTGCCATGTTGAAAAATCTATATCCGAACCCGTCTCCTTCATATTCCAGTATCCCATTGTCCAGTCGGCAAAAAGACGGCGTTCATTGAACGTGCGAAGAACTATTCTGGCATCGTTATGGCGTTGGTCATCTACTATTTTTCTTAAAAGTTCGTCAATAGAGTCCTGTCGGCCTTCAAGCAACTGAAGAAAATATCCTTTATTGTAAATAAGAAAGCCCGTGATTCCAAGTTCAGAATTTTTCTTTCTGGCGGAATCAAGAATCTGTTTGATTTCATCATCAGTAAGAGACTCAGAAGCCTTGCTCACATAAATAACAGTATAGACTCCGGGCGAACTAGTAATATCAGGAATCATGCTCTTCTGTTTAAGCAGATTGATATAATCATCAGCAGGCATGGGACGATAGAAATAAAAACCCTGTATCATATCACAGCCCTGGGCCTGAAGTTCAAACAGCTCTGCTTCATTTTCAACGCCTTCTGCAATAGTTTTTTTCTCCATCACTTTTGCCATTTTTATTACTGCTGAAGCTATGGCTCGACTTTCAGGTTTTTTATTCAGCCCATCAATAAATTCACGATCAATTTTAATAATGCTCACAGGCATTCTAAGAAGCTGCAATAATGAAGAGTAACCTGTGCCAAAATCGTCAACAGCAATTCTCATCCCCAGAGATGCAAGCTCTTTAAGCACCTTGATATTTTTATTAATATCAACCATCAAGGATGTTTCAGTAATTTCAATCACTATATTTTCAGGTTTAGCACCGGTTTCATTGAGAATATTGGTGAATTCCGCAACAACGCCCTCCTCATTAAGCTGACGTGTTGAGACATTAATGGAGGTGTATGGAAGAATACTGTTTCCAAATTCATTCTGAATACGGGCAACAGTTTTGCACGCTTCCCGGAAAACCCATCGCCCAATACTGATGATAGCCCCATTAGATTCAGCTACAGGAATAAAGTAGGCAGGTGAAACAGGACCATCAGGTCTGTTCCATCGAATAAGAGATTCTGCCCCTCTTATTAATGTGCTGTTTGTCGCAACAATCGGTTGATAGGCAAGAGTAAATTCGTTCTGTTCTATTGCGGTTTTCAGTCCGTTGATAATGCCAAGTTTGCGGGTCAGGGTTTCGTAAATTTTATCGGAAAACAGATGCCAGCCGTCTCTGCCACGCTCTTTTACGATATACATGGCTGCATCGGCATTTTTGAGCAAATCTTCTGCCGAATGGGTTGAACCATGCCCTAAAGCAATACCGATACTGGCACTGATATAGACTTTTATCTTGTTTGAATCTAAATCAAATGGTTCCTTGAGAGTTTCATTTATACGTCCGGCAATGGTTGTAACAGTCTGTTCCGAGCTGATGTTTTCACAGAGAATAACAAACTCATCGCTACCTAATCTTCCAACAGTATCACCGGGTCGGGTCTCATTTATAAGCCGTCCAGCAATCTGGATAAGAAGCTCATCTCCGATATCATGTCCGTAGGTGTCGTTGATAATTTTAAAGCCGTCACAGTCAATAAAGAGAACTCCTGCATTGTTCTCAATGGTGAGTTCAACATCTTTCCGCCGTTCCTTTGTGCGTATTAATGCATTGGCCAACCGTTCCTTTATTAAGGTACGGTTGGGCAGTTTTGTAAGGGAATCATGCGTGGCACGCCATATCAGGGTCTCCTCAACTTTTTTCCGGTCGCTTATATCGCGGAGCGTAGCTACAAATACCCACTGATTGTCATGAAAAAATTTTGAGATGCTTACCTCTGCCGGAAACAGGGTTCCATCCTTCCTGTAACCCTGTATTCCGCCTCGCCTGCCCATAAGAAGCTCCATGATACTGCCCTCGGCAAACTGGTTGAAGAGATCAACATGCCTTTTACGAAAATTGGGAGGAACAAGCAGATGTATCGAATTACCTGTTAGCTCATCAGGCTGATATCCGAACTGACGATATGCGTTACGATTAGCTTCAAGAATGATGCCGTTTCTGTTTACTGCAATTATGACAACATCCGCTGTTTCAAGAATCTGAGAGGTAATGCCACACTCATTGTCATTCAATCCTCTCCATAATTTCTGAAACCCTGTCCCTTGATTTTCAACAGAACGTCTTTTTTCATCAGAGCTGCTATAATTTGTGGTTTCTCTGTAGCGTTCAGGTATGACAGGTGGAATTTGTCCAAATGACTCTATAATTGAGAATACACCCTCTGCGTTGCAACGTGACAGATAAGTATTCACCACTGCATGATGGCTGACCGGATCCATGGTCACGATACCCTGAGGACCTTCAACTTCAATAGTCTCAAGCTCTCTTACAATCGCCCCAGAATCAAGTAACGATGCTTGATTGAGTGCTTTGGCAAATGCTTTTACGCATAGATAAGTTCCCTCTCCAAAGTTTGTCAGTATGCCGTTGCCTGATGGCCAGATGCCGTTGATTCCGTCAAGTTTGGCAAGGCGGGTAAGATATAGGCGGTTTATTTCACTCTCTATTGACATGAAATAGGTATTGGAAGAGTAAAATCCTTCACGAACCTCGGGTAAAAGAAGGCTTACCATTGCCTCGTCATAGTGTCCCATCACAACTGCCATTCTTTTTTTCAGACCTTTTTTAGTAAATTGAGTCAAGAGATTTATCTGATCAATACCTGCAAAATAGGGGATAAAAACATCTACCCCTGAAGAGGCTACTTTTACAAGCAGCTCATCTATTTCTGACATTGAAGTTCCAATAGGCAGATACTCTTCACCAACGATTTCGCCATATTTTTTCAAAAGTGCTTTTTTTGCAGCATCAATAGAACCTCTGGGCCATTCATAATTATTACCTGCAAAAAACATTTTAGGTCCGAACGTCTTGTGCATATACGGAATCATTTTGTCAATCTGCTGGTTGGGAAGTGCTGCAAAATGGAAAAAATATTTTCCAGATATGCTCCCCTCATAAAATGAGAAATTAAGATAAGGAACTTTTAATGGTTCTGAAACAAGAGTTGAGACAGCTATTCTTGAATTTGAAAGAAGATTGCCTATTATGGCGACACACCCGAATTCTTGGATCAGCCGTTTCGCGGCAGGCACAGAAGTCTCAGGCATACTGCCATCATCAACTATGATAAGTTCAAGCTCACGACCGAGAACTCCTCCAGCTTCGTTCACTTCACTACAAGCTATTATCCCTGCGTTGGATATTTCCGAACCATATAATTGAACTATTCCAGAAAGAGGGGCCATCAGACCAAGCCGAACTTTATTATGCTGTTTCATTTTCGTATCCCTTCATGCCTTAATATTTAAACAGCTCCAGTTTTGTTGAATAAATCCCGTTTTTCATAATATTTTAAGCACTAAAGCTGAAATCAAATTCATAACCAGATGATTAATAGTATGCATAATATTCTTCTTTTTTAAACTCGTTTTTAATGGTTGCCTTTTAACTTACGCTAAGACTATAGATTCGATTCAGCATAGATTTGACAACTTTTAAAACGTTGTTAAATCTTTCACCCATATTTTCAATTTCACATACCCCAAACAGTTATTGTCTTACCTTTATAACTTTCTGTTTTGCAAAAAATTTTCTCTTCCCAAGTTTTCGATTCGCCTCTATCAAAAATAATCAGATGCCCGTCATTGCACCCGCATCTGTCCATATATTGGTAAGTCTGGAAAAGTCCGTCTGATATGGTTTTTTCAAGGGATTTATGCAATATTTTAAGCTCAATTATCTCCTTTTGAACTCTTTGGTGGGTCAGCTTTGGTGTTATCTCCTCATTTTTCCCCTCTCCTTTGGGGAGGGGAGATGGGGTGGGGCTGATAGAATAGTTCCAAATAACCATTAAATCTGTTCTACCTCTACCAAGCCCGTATTCTCTTTCAATCCTTCCGCCTGAATTTATGACCCTTTGCAAAAACGCCTGCATCAAAAGCTGTGGACCCGCCTCTTTATACTGAAATCTCTCAACCCAGCTTTCTGAATTTTCTCTGAAAAACTCCTGAAATCCTTGTAATAATTTTGAGACATCTAAACTTCCATCTTTTGCAATATACCATGCAGCCTGAACAGCAGAACCTAAATTGTATTGGGTAATTGTAGTCAACTCTCTCGGGATAACTTCACGATAAATAGGATTTGAAATCTTAATCTCTGAATGCTCTCTTTTAACAAGCCCTAAATCAATAACATATTGAAGATCATCAGGATTTATATTTTCAATAAACATCCCTTCAATCATCGGGGCTATAATTTTTCTGACCCTATCTTCACGCAGCTTATCAGCCAACTGGTCAAGATGAGTTTCTCTTCGTAAAATTAAAGCCTCTTTTGCATCAATCACCATCTCCTCTGTAATCGGCTCTTTTTGCAATATTTTATCTCGTTTTGCTGCTGTCTCAAAACAGGTCTGATATGCTAAAGCATTCACAAGCCAAGGCTGACCCTGCGTATATTCCCAAATTAAATTTTTAGCTTTATCATCAAATGGCTGACCAGTCTCTTTTGTGTGTTCTTCAAGAAGCTCATAAACTTCAGATTCTATAAAATCGTCAAGTCTTAAAGATACGGTGTTGCCCCTCAGTTGTAGCGATGAAAATATCATTACTTTGGGAATAAATTTTTAGATTTAGAAGAGAAACGTATAAGCTGCTCCGGATATGTCCGAAAAGAAAGCAGTTCTTCAGTTGTCCAGACATGATCTGTTATTCCTGCGGCCATTGCCGGAGTCACTGGTTTCCAACGTTTTGGCGATCCATTCCCTTTGGTAGGCTCTGACTCAGACAATCTTTTGCGTAAACTGTGATGAGGTAGAACCAGGTGATAATAAGCAAGAGAAAGCCATAGTTGCTTTTCAAACCATTCAATTTCTTTAGAAAAGCCATTGCTTTTTTAAATTAACGCCCTTCGGGCGGGCTTTCTTAAGCTCCGACATACTCCATAGCTTTTCGATTACAACCAGGGCATCCCAATACTGGCATGATCCTTCATGCCATCTATCCTCAAATTCAGCTATGCCAATCTCAACATCAATAATTGCTTCATTGACTTCCATTTCAAGCCGGCATCGGGAACAACGATAACTGTATTCCTCCGGAGGTTGACCGAATGGCACATTCTCCCCCTCTATCATTTGTTCCACCATCATCAATGACGGGTTTGCGATAGGTTCCTTTTTTAATATTTTCATATTCATCAAATAATATTCCATAGTTCGGATGCCATATTTCCCAAAGCATCAGTTCATTACCACAATATTTACATGACCAGCGATTCTTGCCGCCTGATTCAAGATAACGCTCCTTATATTTTTTCACTCGTATTATTCGATACGCTCCTTTGACAGCACGTCCGAAAGCTTTCATTCCCTCCAAAATTATAGACATCCATTTTTTAAATGTCTTTGTTGCCTGCAAACCATAATAACGCACTCTTTGAAAACCTTTCGGCATTATGTGTTGAACCATACGTCCGATAAAAACCTCGGCTGACACTGTCTCAACCTTACGACTATTTGTTTTGTGGTCGTTATACCAATAAGTTACATTGCTACCATCATAACTTATTATTCTTCTTACTGCTATCGGAGGTGAGGCAACATATTTTGCCAGATACCTTGCAAGGCCTGCTCCTCCATCTGGAACTTCTCCTTTGCTTACATTTGCTACAAGGCCATTCGGATATATCTTCCACAACTCATCAATAAGTTTATTAATTTCCGGTGTCTTGAACCAATCTTTCACCATACCAAAAAGGTGGTATTGCCACTTCTTATGGATAATTTCATACTTGAA
>JADGBP010000116.1 GCA_015231395.1 Desulfamplus sp.
GGATAAAAATCTCGGTATTGATAGGTGTAAAGGAGGTCGCAACATACATCAGCCTTGAATATGAAAGAACAAACACAACAAAATATACTGAAACTGGCTTGCCATCTATCATTACATTACGCAGTTCTCCGGGATCAACCTGACACTGAACACCGGGTACCATATCAATCACAGGTTCATAATACCGCACCTGTTTTACAGGGTTTTCTGACTTCAACCTTCCCACGTACCTGCGAAAACTTCTGTCTGACATTTCAAACTCAGGGAACTTTTCTTTCATTTTTCGTTTAATCTTTACGGCTGTCAGCTTGGGAAACTTTTGTAGCAGATGCAGTATCCACTCCTTGTATTTATCAAGCTTCTTGTCCCTCTCCTTGTTTTTCAAATAGTTGCAAATAGACTCTTCGTCCATTCTCAGATATTTTTTTACGGTATTTTTCGAAATACCCAGTTCATCTCTAATCTGTCTCATTGAAAGACCATTGCCATTGTCATGCAGCATCTTTATTTTATGGATCATGTCCCACCTTTTCATCTCTTCTCCCCCTCATCATAGAATAGTCAAAAGAGGAGTCTAAATCAAAACCAAGCTCTTTGTCTAAATTTAGTTTTTCTTCAGAAATTTATGATTTTAGTGGGTCAAAATTATTGACCGAATGTGGGTCATTATAGATGGCCATTAACACTTCAGTCAATAACATACATTGAATCCACCCCTGAAATTATGCTTATTCTGGTTGTATGTCCTGCGTCTTTAAAATTTGTTTGGAAAAATGAAATTGAAAAAGTGCGCCGTTTAGGCAACAGATAGAAGCATGGTTTTAAATCATCAGGATTACGGAAATATCCTGTACGTACCCAACTTATCCCTGATCAGCGATGATCTTTGTCTTGAAAGAGAGGGGGGAGTGCAGCATGTTGGGAAAAGACATCAAAGAAGGTAGTTACAACCAACGATGATGTCAGCGTAAGTTGTGCATGGTCAAAGCTATACTGCTTGAATCCCAGTCCTCATAGCCGTAATTCGGGCAGTGGTGAAAGTAACTGAAACACCATTTCGAATTTGTATGCAGGTACATTTTTCTGCCTGTATATTCCGTCCATTTGATATGCCTTCGACGAGAAGGATTAAAGGGATGAACGGGAGACCTAACCACAATGAAACTTTGATCTGTTGTAAATACGGGATCGCCTAAGCTGGTTACGAGCACATAGCTCGAACCTGTATGGTGACGGAGTCTTCATATTACTCAAGGTAGACCTGTAATGGGTTCTGCAGACCTTGTTCAAGTACAAGGTACGGATATGAGCTATAAGTCAGTGGTGACACTGGTGAAAAGTTTATCATCCGGGGGAAGGAAGACAGTTTATGCAAAGTAGTCAACAACTTAAGGGAGGATGTGCTGATGCTGTCCGATACTACTATTAAGAGGTTGAAAACTCTTGGAGAACTATCAAGGAAAGGTAAACGTATTAATGGTCTATTCCGTCTCATGGAAAATCCAAGTTTCTGGGAACTTGCATATGCTAACATTTACTCCAATAAAGGAGCAATGACTAAAGGCATAGGTAATGTAACCCTTGACGGATTTTCAGACGAAAGAGCAGTGAATATTATCAATCTGCTAAAAGACGGTCGTTATAAATTCAAACCATCAAAACGCGTATATATTCCTAAAGCCAATGGAAAATTGCGACCACTGGGAATTCCTTCTGGTGATGACAAGCTGGTACAGGAAGTTACAAGATCTATTCTGGAAGAAATCTATGAACCAGTATTTTCTGAAAGCTCACATGGATTTCGCCCTAAAAGGTCTTGTCATACTGCTTTGCGGTATCTCCAAAAGTACTGGACTGGAGTTAAGTGGATCATTGATATGGATATCAAAGGTTTCTTCGACAATATTGATCATGACATAATGATTAAATTGCTGGAGAAAAGAATTGATGATAAGCGTTTCATCAAACTCATCAGGGCTATGCTCAAAGCTGGCTATATCGATGACTGGAAATATCATGCAACATATAGCGGTACACCTCAAGGCGGTATCATCTCTCCAATTCTGGCTAATATTTACCTTCATGAACTTGATGTATTCATGAATGATTTAATCCAGGAATTCAATAAAGGCAAGAGAAGAGACCGCAATAAAGAGTATCTCCGCTATCAATATCTGGTTCGCAAACAACGGAAAGCAATTACCAGAGCACAACAGGATGGAAATATTGAAAATATTGAAGAGTTAGAAGCCCAACTCCGTGAATACTGCGAAATACGTCAAAAGATTCCTTCATCAGATTTTCATGACAGTGGATACAAAAGACTAACATATATCCGATATGCCGATGATTATTTAATCGGTGTAATAGGAACAAAGGAAGATTGCAGGCAGATTATAGAAACTGTACGTAACTTCGTTCAGGATCAATTATGTCTTCAAGTCTCAGAAGAAAAGTTAGGTCTCAAACACTCTACTGAAGAAACTCGTTTCCTCGGATATGATATTACAACTTATCCGTCTGGAAAAGCAGTCAAAATGAAAATCAACGGAACTTATATTACCAGACGAATGGGAGCTGGTCAAATTCAGCTTAAAGTTCCTATGGATACAATGATGCAATTTTGCAAGAAAAACGATTATGGTAACTATTCTTCATTTGAAGCAAAAGCCCGTCCAAGGTTGTTCAATCTTATGGATACTCAAATCCTTACTATCTATAACGCTGAAATAAGAGGGTTTGCTTACTATTACGTTCTTGCTCAAGGGGCTATAAGAGCCATGAATAAACTATATTCAGTTTGTTTCAAAAGCCTGACAAGAACCTTAGCTCAAAAGCATCGCTGCAGCAAAAGAGAAATAAGGAAACGTCTAAAGATTCAACCTGGTGAGTACGCAATTAGTGAATGGTATAATGGGAAATATCGTACAACCCGAGTGTTTAGATTGAAAGACCTTAATGAATACCGTCATACAGCTTTACACAGGCTTGATATAGTTCCAAATACAGACAAATATCGAGCTACATACTCAGATATCCTCAATAGAATGAGGGCACAAAGATGTGAATTGTGTGGACGTAAAGGCGGATACTTTGAGGCTCATCATGCGGGAAGTATGAATAACATCGCAGATGGTGAAGAATCATGGAAGAAATTGATGCTAAAACGAAACCGGAAAACTTTGGTTTTGTGTGTCTATTGTCATCAACAACTTCATGACGGAACCTTACCTGAAATAAATTCTACAAGTAAGTATGAATAGAGAGCCGTATGCGGTGAAAGTCGCAAGTACGGTTCGGAGGGGGGTGGTGGTTTAGTCTGCTTTGCAGAAGAACTACTGCCTACCCTACTGGTCACATAGTACTTATGAGATTATTTCCGGAAAACAGCCGTATTATATTCATGCGAAATCATCAGAGTCCAAAAAACATTATGTGATAATCAATTACGATATTCTGAAAGAATGGTCGTCCTTTTTATCATTAATTCCGTTTGATTGTATGGTAATAGATGAATGCCATTACATTGCCAATTTCAAATCTCAAAGAACAAAGGAGACTGTAACATTATCCAAATCCATCGACAGATTTGTGGCATTATCAGGCACACCTTTCAAGAATCGTCCGGTGGAGTTTTTTATGGTTCTTAATATTATTAACCCAACAATGTTCCCGACTTTCATGGATTATGGAATACGATATTGTGATGGTCAAAAAAACAAATATGGTTGGGATTTCACAGGGTCATCCAATATGGATGAACTGCATGAAAAACTCAAAGACATCATGATCCGCAGAGTTAAGGGGGATGTTTTAAAGGAATTGCCGCCGAAAATGAGGAATGTGGTGCCGATACAGATCTCAAATCAAAAAGAATATAGCCAGGCGTCAAATGATTTTAGAACATGGCTGCTGAAAGTCACAAAAAGCAGGGCGAGGCTGGACAAAGCTTTAAAAGCGGAGGCTCTTGTCAAGATCGAACATTTAAAGCAATTGGTTCTTAAAGGGAAAAAGAAGCAGATTATCCAATGGGTAAGAGATTTTCTTTCTGTTGAGGATAAGCTTGTTCTGTTCGGCATACATAAATCCGCATTGGATTTTTTGGAAAAAGAATTTTCTGATATTTGTGTGAAAGTCGATGGCTCTGTCAAGGATTATGAAAGGGAAAAAGCAGTAAGCGATTTTCAGAATAATAAAGACATTAAGCTTTTCCTTGGAAACATCAAAGCTGCCGGAGTTGGCTTGACTTTAACAACTGCAAGCTCTACTGCTTTTATTGAATTGCCTTGGACTCCGGCTGATTTGGAGCAGGCTGAGGACAGAGTTCACAGGATAGGGCAAGCTAAACATGTTAATTCTTATTATCTGATTGATGAGAGTACTATTGAAGGGGATCTACGGGATTTAATATGGGATAAAAAGGATATAAAAGACGCAATTCTTGATGGGCTTGACATACTCCCAAGACTAAATCGCCAGGAGTTTTAAAGTAAGTGCTCAATTAAGGACAAGCAGGAGCGAGCGTACAGAAATATACGATTTTGAAAAAAATAAAAACTCCCCAACTTTTGCCTGAAAGTTAAGGAGTGATTTGAGCTATTATTGACGTTTTATTTATAGTTTGTTCTGGGCTAAAATAACTATTGATGGGTTCCGTACCTCAACTTGGATTGTTTAGTAATAAGATGAATTTGGCATAAGAGTCTTAAGTTAAATAAACGGTATGCATTGGCATAGTAATTTGACCTTATTTACCTTGCTTGAGATACTTTATGTAATGTAATATACTTCTATAATATTTTTATTGATATTTTTTAACTATTGTGTCATTTATTTTAAATGAATTATATTTAAAAATATTCCAAATAAGACAGTTTTATTGAGTATATTCAGAAGTCTAAAATAGATGGAGGTGCATATTGGAAAGCAAGGATAGTTCAGAACAAACCTCAAAACTATACCGCCAAGCCGAAAACATCTTCAAAAAACAAATACCAGAACATCTATACAACATTAATCTTTCCCCTGAAGAAATCAGGCAGATGATTCACGAACTACAGGTACACCAGACTGAACTTGAGATGCAGAACGATGAACTTCGCCAGATACAGACAAATCTGGATGAAGCACGCTCACGTTATTTTGATTTGTATGATTTGGCACCGGTCGGCTATCTTACGTTGAGTCAAAAGGGGCTGATTACAGAGGCGAATCTCACTGCAGCCACCATGCTGGGCACATCCAGGTCTAAATTAGTCGGGCAACCTCTGACTGGCTATATTTTTGAGGAGTACCAGGATATTTACTACCTGAACCGTAAACAGTGTCTTGAGACGGGGCAGCTAAAGGCATGTGATCTGAAATTACTTTACAAGGATGGATCTCCTTTCTGGGTGCATCTGACTACAAGTATTGTTCGGTACAAAGATGATTCATTTGTTTTACGTGTTGTAATAACCGGCATTGGCGAACTGAAGGCAGTGGAGGAGGCACTGAGGTGCAGCGAGGAGCGATTCCGGCTTCTTTACGATAAAACTCCTTTAGGTTATCAGTCACTGGACTTGAATGGTCATTTTATTGAAGTCAATCAAACATGGCTCGACACTCTTGGATATCTAAGGGAAGATGTAATAGGAAAATCTTTTGCTGACTTTCTCCATCCTGACTGGAGGAATCATTTTAAGGAGAATTTTCCGCGGTTCAAATCTATTGGTGAAGTTATGGGCGTTGAATTTGAAATGGTCAAAAAAGACAGATCTTATCTTCTGGTCTCTTTTGACGGTAAAATAGGCATGGATAAAGACGGTAATTTTCAACAGACATACTGCGTTTTTAAAGACATCACAGAACGAAGGAGGGCTGAAAATGCGGAAAAAAGCATCCAGATAGCTAAAACCGCCCTTGCTAAAGTGAAGGCGTTGAAAAATCAACTGAAAGCAGAAAGAGATTATCTGCAGGAAGAGATCAGGCTGGAACATAACCATCAGGACATTATCGGTCAGAGCAATGCTATCAAATCCGTGCTTCATAAAGTTGAACAGATTGCCGGAAGCCATACCGCTGTGCTGGTTCTTGGGGAGACAGGAACAGGTAAGGAGCTTGTGGCACGGGCTATTCACAGCCTGAGTCAACGTAAAAACCGTGCTCTGGTAAAAGTGAACTGTGCGGCACTCCCCTCAACTCGGCCTTCCGATAGCAACTCAGAAAAAATGCACGTTAACATTGTTGTGGAAACAATAGTATCTTAATATAAAAAAATATAATACATTGTTCGCTACAGAAATAGTTTAAAGTACGGAAGTAATTCCTGTAAAATTAAGCGGTTCAAAAAGAGGGAAGATTATTTCATTAATTCTCTTATTGCTTATTTAGTCCAGATAAGTTTTCCTTGTTCCTTCAAATCTCTTTGATAGCGATACACGGTAGCCTCTCCAACACCTAATGCTTTTGCTATTTCCTTAACGGGTTTATTTTTATTTTGTAACGCCTCAAAAGCTATAGATTTTTTTTCATCGGTTAATGCATTTGGACGCCCACCTTTTCTTCCTCGTGCTCTGGCAGAAGCAAGTCCAGCCATAGTTCTTTCTCGAATCCTGTCCCGTTCGTGTTCCGCGAGCAATGCAAACATACCAAAAACGAGCCTGCCATTTGAAGATGTCGTGTCAAAGATGTCTTCGGTAAGACTTTTAAAGCCTATATTGCGTTGTCTAAGGTCATCAATAATATTTAAAAGATCTACAGTCGAACGCCCTAAACGATCTGATTTCCAAACGACAAGGGTGTCCTCTTCTCTTATATAATCCAGGCATTCAGACAAACCTGGTCTCTCCGACTTTGCTCCGCTGGCAATGTCTTTAAATATTTTATAGCAACCTGCAGCAGTTAAGCTATCTTCTTGTAATTCGAGATTTTGTTTATCTGTACTAACACGAATATACCCGATATATTTTCCCATATCTTTCCTTCAGAAAATTCTTGATTAT
>JADGBP010000117.1 GCA_015231395.1 Desulfamplus sp.
ACTGTCATAAAAGGAAATGATGACATTATGATCGTGGACAACAATGCACGTGAACTTCGTATTTCAGCCACAGTCACTAAAGATCCTTCCAAACCTTCGGTGGCAGATTGGGGTCAAAGGGGACAGGGGTTTTTCGGAACCAAGGGTGGCAAAATGGAGTCATTTTTTGTTTTTACTACTGATGTCTCAAGGATTGATATAAATCAATCTCTTCAAAAAATTGGGCTCAAATCCCGCCGTCAGATACCAATGGACGAGGTTAAACGTCGCTCTGGGCTCAAGACTACTACCACGGTTGCCGACTATTTGGACGGAGACCCGATTATTTGCACCATCCGGTTCAAAAAAGATGGCAAGATATTTGAGGGTGCTTTGGAAAATTTTATCATGGAAAAAATCCTTGTTGACGGCAAGGAGGTTATAAAACCTTATACACCACATTTTATTTACCACGGTACAGGAGAGGCAATTAACTTCCCCTCCGGATGCATTTTGTGTCCTTCAGATTGTAACGGCGGAATCATCACGGATAATTCAATGCCACTCAGAACCACGGTCAATTACTACAAGGTGAACTGGAATGTTATGCCTCTAGTCGGTTCAAAAGTGGAAGTTGTTTTTAAATCCATTTATGGGTCTCAGCCTATGAGCATAAGCTTATGAGCTCAATCTATAGATTTCCAGAAAAGTCTTTTTATCCAGCCCTGAGCTGAAGCTCTGGGCTAATTTTTACCCAAGCCCTCTTAAGAGGGCTTCCTTTATGAGTTAGCCGAGGGCTTTAGCCCCACGGCGACTTTATAAAACCGGCAGAAAAGCCGGAGATGGATTTTAATCAAGAATAATGTGTATTGTCTTTGAGAAAAAAATGCATAAATGGAATTATCGTGCTAATCAAAATTGAGTGTTGAAAAATGGGGAGGTTATTTCATCCCCATTTTTTATTTGAAACTGGGCATCCCTAATTTGCCGATTGATACTTTCCATGACAACATTCCCGTTTTAAAGGATTTCCCACAAAAAAGTGTCGACTATTTTTGGGGTTACATGTTAAGAATGCCCTCTCACACCACACAATTTGATAAATAAAGGTTCCTTTATGACTGATAAATTGACACGCGAAGAATTGGAAATAAGAGTTCGTGCATTAGAAAAAGAGATTGAAGAGAAGAATCAGCTTCTTACCAAATATAAGCAATCAGAGGAAGCCCGCCGCACTATCCCTTATAAAGGAAAAGATGTCAGGGGAACTGAATTCAGGGACATCACCGAGCAAAAGCGACTGGAGGACGAGTTGCGTTTAACGCAATATTCTATTAATCATATTGCAGACAGTATTTTTTGGATAGATAAATCGGCAAATTTTCTTTTTGTAAATGATGCAGCCTGTAATAATTTAGGTTATTCACGAGAAGAGTTACTAACGATGAATATTTTTGATGTTGACCCTGTATTTCCTAAAGAAAAATTAGAAGAACATTGGCAAGAAATTTCCAAGTCAAATACAGTTGTTGTAATTGAAACCATTCATCAGACAAAAGATGGCAGACAAATTTCAGTAGAAGTTACTACCAATTTTTTGGAGTATGGGGGTAATCAATATAATGTTGCTGTTGCACGTGATATAACCCCCCGTAAACAATCAGAGATAAAGCAAAAAGAGCTTGAAGCCACCAACCTTCGACTTCAAAAAGCTGAAAGTCTTGGTCAGATGGCAGGAGGGATTGCACATCTTTTTAATAACTATCTTTATGCTGTAAGTGGAAATTTAGAGCTGGCTATTGAAGAGTTACCTGATGACTCTTTGATACATGAATACTTGAGTGACGCAATGGAAGCTACCCGTTCCTGTGCTGATGTCAGTGGTTCTATGCTCTCATATCTTGGACACAATTATCTTCAAACAGAATCTGTTGATATTGCGGAATTTTGTCGAAATAATCTGCCGAACTTTCAATCATTAGTTCATAATGACATTGTCTTAGAGGCAGACCTGATTGATACTGAATTGTTTGTCCGTGTGAATTTCAATCAGATGCAGCAGGTTATGAATCATCTTATTACCAATGCCTGTGAGAGTATCGTTGATAATAAAGGCAAAATCACTCTGATTACAAAAATTATACCAGTATCGGATATTCCAAAATTCCATCTTTTACCTATTGATTTTGAACCATCTGTAGATACCTACGCCTGTTTAGAAGTTATTGATACAGGATGTGGCATTCCAAAAAAGGATATTCACAAATTATCAGACCCTTTTTTTACAACCAAGTTCGCAGGACGAGGTTTGGGGCTGGCAGTTGTATCGGGAATAGTTAAATCATGGGGCGGCATGGTTGGCGTAAAAAGTAAAGTCGGTTATGGAAGCTCTTTTATGGTTTTCCTTCCTCTGTCTGAGAACAATTCAGTTTGGCAAGCAAAAAAGGGCATCCTTCATATCACCCCAAAAGTATAGTTTTCCAGATAATTAAATTGGCAAGAGCATTGTAGGGGCAATCCTTTGTGGTTGCCCTTCAAAGTTGAGAATATCAAAATATTTTTCTGGAAGTCTATAGTTTACACTTTTTTTGAAGTACTTCCCTAAAATGGGGCATTTGCTTAAGAAAGTGTAAACTGGAAAATGAAGGATGCCATGTGTTGGATAAAAAATAGAACCGAAGGACTTGAAAATTTTATGAAAAAGGGTAGGGTGTTTTATTTTGCCAAAATCAACCATGAAATTTAAGGAGAAAACAGATGGGTTTTAAAAATTTAAGTATTAAATGGAAAATTTTTGGGATTGTTTTGATAGGTCCCCTTGTTGTAGCTATCATTCTTTCACTCCAAGATATCAACAACATTAAGGAATGGGCAGAAAAATCAACAATTGAAAAGAGTCGTGCTGTTGTTTTGATGGCTGAAGCTGGAAGAAATGAGATGGCTGACAAACTTAATAATGGAATAATAAAGCCTTTTAGCGAATTAGATAAATCTAATATCATAGGTGCTGTTCCTGTTATTACAGCTATTAACATGGCAAAAACAAATGCAGCAAAAGCTGGTTATGAGTTCAGAGTTCCAAAATTCAGCCCCAGAAATCCTGAAAATGAACCAACAGAACTTGAATCTTCAATATTAAAAGAGATTGAAGACAAAAACCTTGAAGAGAAAATTGTAGTTGAAGAAGATCAGATTCGTTATTTTAAACCAGTTCGACTAACCAAAGAGTGTCTATTTTGTCATGGCGATCCTAAAGGTAAAACTGACCCAACTGGTGGTATAATGGAAGGGTGGAAAGAGGGAGAAATGCACGGTGCTTTTGAAATTATAGGTTCCCTTGCAGAGGCAAAACAGGCTGTTTGGGAAGCACAAAAAAGTATTTTTCTTTGGACTGTGCTTATTTTGTTTTTTATCAGTCTCTTTGTATGGCTTTTGGTCAGAATAAATGTTCTCAGACCTATTGAGGAGTCAAGCTCTTTTATAAACGCCATATCAAAAGGAGATTTAACTCGTTCTATTAAGTCTGATTCTAAAGATGAGTTTGGCGAAATGTTTGTAAATCTAAACACAATGTCGTTAAATTTAAGAAAAATGATTTCTGATATTTCTGATAATTCCAATATTCTTTTTAACTCATCAAGTGGTATCCAAAATATTGCAGCTTCACTATCTTCAGGTTCTGAAAAAACTTCCATGAATGCCAATACAGTAGCCGTAGCTGCTGAAGAGATGAGTTCAAATATGAATTCTGTTGCTGCTGCAATGGAACAGGCTTCCACAAATATTGGAATAGTTGCAAACTCAGCAGAAGATATTACCCGTAATATAAATGAGATTTCTCGTAATTCAGATAAAGCAAGAGAGATTACAGACAAGGCAGTAAAACAGGCTATTACAGCTTCTGAGCGTGTTGATAAATTAGGGCGGGCTGCAACTCAAATTGGAAAAGTAACAGAAGCTATAAGCACAATTTCAGAGCAGACAAATCTTTTGGCTTTAAATGCAACTATTGAGGCTGCAAGAGCTGGAGAGGCAGGAAAAGGATTTGCAGTTGTAGCAAATGAAATAAAAGACCTTGCAAAACAGACATCAGATGCCACAAGTGAAATTAAGGCGATGATTGATGATATTCAACAATCTACGATGGAAACAGTAAAGGATATTGGAGAGATATCAAGTGTCATCAATAGTGTAAATAAAACTGTATCTGAAATTGCAACATCTGTAGATGAGCAATCCAGAACCACCCATGCAATTGCAGATAATGTAATGCAAGCGTCTCAGGGTATAAGCGAGGTAAATGAAAATGTCTCTCAGACTTCTGCTGTAGCTGAAGATATTGCAAGAGATATTTCAGATGTAAATCACTCTGCTAAAGAGATGTCAAAGAATAGCACCACGTTAAATTCCAAATCACGGGAGCTTTTTGAAATATCAGAAAACATGAAAACAACTGTAAGTAAATTTAAAATCTGATAATGAAAAAATCTGATAATTGTAACTATAATTTTCCAGACAATCCAGATAATTAAATTAATAAGAGGGGGCAATCCTTTGTGGTTGACCCCTCTTCAAAATTGAGATACCAAAATATTTTTCTGAAAAATCGATAGATTGCTAACAGGGATCATTCATGAACAAAACATCTCCAGCCATTGAAGCCTATGTTAAGCGGAGGATGGAAACAGCGTCTCGCACTTGCGTGTGCGATTCTCCATGACCCCCCGATTATTTTTTTAGATGAGCCTACAAGCGGGGTTGATCCAATCAGCAGAAGGGGATTCTGGGATCTGATATATGAAATGGCGGATCGTGGCATTACAATAATCGTGGGGGGCGGGCAGTGCAGCACCTTCTGCCCCCAAGGAAGAGACCTCTAAAATCCACGCATTTTGATAATCTTGGCGACGGTCCCATCGTCCGTGATTTCTTTCAACCTTTGATTGAAATCGGCGACAATTTTTTTAGCGTTGGGGTTGGCTCTCGAAATGGCATGATGGACATTGATCATCTCGAAGGCCGGTTCAATGAATTCGATCTCTCCTTGAAATTCAGGATACTTTGTCGCCAACATATAGAGAATGAGCAGTTTGGAACTAATGAACACATCAATTCTGCCAAGCATCAATTTATTGATATTTTGTTCATTGTCCGTCACATCTTCTTTTTTCAGATAGGTTGCCTTGTCAAAGGTTGCTCCAAACGAACCGCCTCGTATATAACCGATGGTATAGGGGGTCAAATCGTGCAGCGTGGTATAGGTGATGGAACTCCCTTTTTTCCGAAAAAATCCGTTTTCCTCGACATATACAACATTCGTCAAATAATAGGTTTGGGCACGTTCTTCACTATAATTCATGCCGATTACCCCATCAACGTCCCCTTCCTTAGTCTCTTCGAGTGCTCGTTTCCATGGGACAAATTTGACCTCAATCTCATACCCTGCACGTAGAAAGGCTTCTCTGGTAATTTCCATGACATAGCCGCCATTGACTAATTTTTCTCCCCAGAAAGGCTCCCAGTTACAGGTATTCAACACAAGCTTTTTTTCTTTGGTCCATCCCGTTGTGCTTATCAACGTTATCAGCAGACAGAGTACAATCAGGAGATTCCGCCTTCCTGACATTACATGTGATATGTGAGAATAGATCATTATACCATATTCCTTGAAAATATAGGGTGTATGTTGTTTTTTCATATTATAGACTTCCAGAAAAATATTTTGGTATCTCTTCTTTTGAAGAAGAAGGGCAACCGCAAGGGATTGCCCCTACCTGCCAATTTCATTATTTGGAAAACTATAGATGGTATTGGAGCACCCTTTCCCTAACATGAGCCAAACACTATGACTCGAGTATCAGGTTATCCTGCCATCAAGTTAGTTTATAATACACATTCCATTCTAAGTTAGTTCATAATATTCAATCCATTCCAAGTGAGTTCATATACTCATGCCATTCTATAGGAAGCATCTGAAGTTTTTTTGTATTGCATGTTTTGCAGCATGGCACAACATTATTTTTAACAGATCTACCACCTCTTGAAATTGGAACAATATGATCCATAGTTAACTCCTTGGGCGGGTAGATCCTCTGACAATAATGGCAGACTCCCTGAGATCGCTTTCGCTTCCACCATTGGCTGTTTCTCAACTCTCTTGCCTTGTGCCTCTCCTGTTTCTGAATATCTTCGTCCTGCGAAAAATAAAATTCCATGATTTTAGTGCCGTGAAGTTCTTGATTTATATCTGCTTTATTCAGATTTGAGGTGTCCAAAAAACTTCTTTTGGACACCCCCAATTCAGATTCAATAAACCGGTTTTTTAATATCCCAGTTCTTTTAACATATTTTCATTTTTGCTCCAATTTTTTGACACTTTTACAAGAAGTTTTAAAAGAACTTTGAAACCCGTCATCCGTTCAATGTCTTTTCTTGCCTGTTCTCCTATTTTTTGCAGCATTTGTCCTCCCTTGCCAATGACAATGCCTTTCTGGGAATCTCTATCAAGATGTATGCTTGCATGGATAACAATGAGTTTTTTTTCCACTTTAAAGGAATCTACAGTCACAGCACTGGAGTATGGTATTTCCATGCCAGTCAGCCGGAAGATTTTTTCACGGATCATTTCGCCTGCAATAAATTTTTCGGACAGATCTGTCAGAGTATCTTTTGGGAACAGCCTTGGACCCTCTGGTAAACACTGTTCAATTTCGTCAAGAAGCTCGTTGATTTGCACCCCATTTTTGGCAGAAATAGGTACAACAGCTATGAAGTCATGCATCGATACACAAGTTTGAATAAGTGGTAAAATGGTGTCAGGAGAAACAATGTCTGTTTTGTTTATAGCAAGGATTACTTTTTTATTTGTCTTTTTAAGCTGTTCAATAATGATTTGTTCAGAGTCTCTGTCCCGTGAAGCAGCATCAATCATCAGCAGAATGAGATCAACATCCTGGACAGCGACAAGTGCCTGATCTACTATTTTTCGGTTCAACA
>JADGBP010000118.1 GCA_015231395.1 Desulfamplus sp.
ATCAGGTGATTTGCATACCCCTCTTTTTCAATATGTTCCATGATATGGGAACGGATTGTTTCAGGGATTGTTGAGGTCACATTTTTCTGATGTGAATAGTCTATGCCGAACATCACTTCAATTCTAAAATTAGTTGACAGATTCAAAGGGCACAAAGAGAGAAAATCTGGGGTTTGATATATCTTTCTTGCTCCACCACGCCGGATAACTTCGACCATCTCATGGGACAGGCTCGCAACCTTGCCCCATGTTCCGTCGGAAAGAATAACCCAGTCATTTTTCCTACATGGAAACCAAGGTTCACCGGTTTTGATGGGACGCGATATTTGTCCCACCAGCTCTTCAATCGGGAGTCGTATCGTTATGTCAAGAGATGGATTTTCAAATTTGCAGAACACATTAAGACTTTTTACAATCCAGGGGACACCATGATAAACAATGCGTTCGCCCTCCCTTACCGAACCTATGTTAAGTACCAGACGACTCTGCTGCCATAATCTTGGGATTGATTGTTTAAGTGTCCATGCAAGCCCTACGACAAAAATGATGCTCAAGCTCATGAGCAACCAGTCTTCAGAAGAATAAAAGACAAAAATCAGGACAAACCCGGTCAATATTACTGCCGATATTTTAAAGAATATGTTAATGACCCTAACATAAAAAGGTCTGTACTCAGAGCGGTAATTCGGTATAAATTTTACCAGTGCAAGATAAATAATTCTTAACAATGATATCATGGCAAAGCAGGCAAGCAGTGCCATGAAAATGCTGGCTTTGGAAGATTTAAGAAGCGAGTCATCTTCTTTGTCCATCTGGACAAGCTGCATTCGTGTAATTTTCAGTTTATTGGCAATCTGTTCCTTGGCTCCCATCCATTCAGGAACCAGTTTTTTCAGATAGTTTTGAAGCTCAATGTCTGATGTTCCGGCAATAAGAACATTTATATTTTGAATAGCCAGATCTGCAACAGGCAGCAGATTGGCGTAACGATCTATATCCTCCCTCAGTTTTGTTTTCTGCCGTGCCTTGAGAGTGAGTTGCTTCAGCTCTTTGATAATCGGCTCCAGAAGAGATAGGATTTCATTCTGCCATTTGAACTCATCACCTTTTTTCTGCTCAAAAAGCCCCATATCGACACCAGTGGCAATGCTTTGAAAATCATAAATAGCTCCATCAAGCTCCTTGTCTAAACGGCTCAATTCCTGTTTGATGTTATCTTTTTCATTATCCGATGTAGTTGTCTCAAGCCTGTTTTTCTTTTCAGCAATTCTGTCTTTAAGATTTTTTCTCAATTCAATAAGAGATATAAGCATTTGAAGAGAAGAAATTCTGTTGTCCGGAATAATTTTGTTCAGAATAGTTTTATCAGGAATAGTGTTGTCAAGAATAGTTTTATCAGTAATGGTGTTCTCAGGAATGGTTTTATCAGGAATGATTTTATCCCTAATAATTTTACTCTGAGCATCCTGAGTTACGACTGATTGTGATTGATTATTATTCGCCTCGGAACTATCATTGCTTTTCACCTCAGAACTGCCCTGTGCAAAAAGCCCCTGCTGAGGCAGTGCCGGAACAAAAAACGCTACAATAAAAACGAGGATAAGAACCCTTGCTGATATTGAACAAATAAATTTTCTCAACATATTAGTCAAAATAATCTCCTGCTGTTTAAACTTCTGAACAGTCCAAAGTTCTCTCGCAATTTTGTATGGTAATCTTGGGATTTATGGTGTCAGCCGAGATGATAGGCATCTCTTAGTTTTGCCGAGTCTGGGGATTCGGAGAAAGCATGTATCTAAGCTTTCTCCATTTTTTTCCTTCAACAGCTTTTTCCGTTGAAGGAATTGTCTTTCAATGAGGAATGTTTGTCATATTGCAGGATATGATAATCCGCGTCATCAGGGTAACTGTTCATCAGGATTCCGAGACTCAACAATTACCAAGTCCTTTTTGGCAAAGAGTGTCAGACGTCAATTTGAATTTTATCTTTGCCTGTTTTTTTCAACAAGCTGAAGTTTCCGGTTAATCCTGTGGGCTATTGAATAGGCATCACTCGGAGTTTTTCCGGTAACAGGTCTTGCGATTTTGAGTTGGTGAATATTAATATTTTCTTTATGGATATGGTTGGAATGGATCTCTTTGGAATGGATATTTTTATTGGAATGGATATTTTTATTGGAATGGATATTTTTGTTTTTGGATGAATTATGCTTTGCGTTCTGCATAGAGGAACTGCTTTTCTGTATCAAGATTTTTTCCACCAGATCAAGTAGTTGAGAGAGAAAATTATATGTCTGGGTAGGGGTTACGATTCCTCTTGGAAAAGGAATATCTTCAACCGGCATATTATTCATGCTCAGCATCATCTGATAATTGGATATACTTAATTCAAGTACATTAGCAGGTTTTTTTCCATCAAATTTATCCAGCAGAATTTTTTGTGATTCATCCCATATAAATGATGAAGTATATATTCTAATCCACGCATCAATAAGCTGTTGTATGATAATTAACATATGATATATGTCATTAGGTGTTACAATACGCTCTTCTCCAAATCTGCTGACAATTAAATTGAACAGTTCTGCAATTGATTCGATGTTTTTTCCGGTATTCTGACTTTTCTCAATCTGTTCTAATGTGCTGTAACTGTAGGACACAACCTCATCCATCCGTTTTGTAATCTGCTCCGAATTGTCATTGGCTTCACTCATGTGATCACTCATTTTGTCCATCATACTTGTCTGTTCTACCATGAGATCGTTTATCGAAAGAGTGATGCTGTTCATTTTTCTAACCACATTTTCCACAGTTTCAATAGAAGCCATAGACAAAGGAATTTTGCCAAGTATTTGTTCCACCACAGTGGTGATCTCTTCAGACATTGTGGCTGTCTGTTTTGCAAGATTGCCAACTTCCCTGGCAATGACTGCAAATCCCATTCCGGCACTGCCAGCTTTTACAGCTTCAATATTGGCATTTAACGCAAGCACATGGGTCTGAGCCATGATCTCCTTTATGGTCTGGGTAGTTTTGGAGATACTGCTTGCCATTGAACTAAGATCTGTAATGAGAACCCTTGTAGAAAGGGATTCAGTAAGAGCTGTTTCACTTATCTGCCTGCTGTTTTCCACACTCGCTGCAATTACTTGGAACTTTGACGAACTCTGATGTAGTGCTTCACTCAGCTTAAGAATAAGCGTTGTCACTTCTCTTGAAAAAGAGGCGACATCCTGAGCCTGCTGTGAAGTGCCCTGAGCGATCTCCTGAACCTTGAATGAAGAGGTCATTAACTCCACTGAAGCTGCGGTAAGTTCTCCAGATGTATTTTCAATCTGCTCTTCTACCACTTTTTCCCAACGTTTCTGATTTCTCTCCCTTGTAATGAGTTCCCATGTAATCATGATTCTGTTGTCAGTAACATTTTCTTTGTATAAAGGAAGGGCGGTTGCTGATATGATTTCGCTGCCAATATCAAGCACGGAAGAGAGCGGGAAGTTTTTTCTATTCTGAAACAGCTTTTTATATTCTTCAGGGTTAAGATAAAAATCAAAATAGTTGTAGGAATTAAGGTCATTGAGTTCTTTGATTGGAAGCCAGATGGAGATTTTTTTGAATATGGAGATAAAAAAGGTGTTGTAAAAGAGGATTTTTCCTGTGGAGTTGATGATAAAGATGCCAGTATTGATATTATTGAAAAGTGAATATTCTTTTTTATGTTTATTTAAATCATTAGTAAAAAATAAAATCACAGGCAAAATTACTGTAAAAGATATAGATAATCTTAACAGAGTATTACCTTCAAGATATGAAAATCCAAGTATGGAGATAATCCCTTCAATCATTAGAGATGATGCAAAGGACAGCATCAAAGATCTCAAAATTATTATGACAGGAATTTTTCTAAATAATATTGTCATTAATTGTTATGCCCAGATTTTCTATTCATCAGATTTTCTATAGTTTTCCAGACAATTAAATTGGCAAGAGTAGGGAGCAAGCCATTGCGGTTGCCCTTATTCAAGATTTAGATACCAAAATATTTTTCTAAAAATCTATATTCACAAGATTCTCATATTCACAAGAGTGTCGTACCAATCAGTCATCATTCATAAATTTGCGTATGATAATGTTTTCAGGTGGATTAATCAAGCCAGAATCAAGATCAATCTTTCTTTTTGATGTCCTGAATGGCATGGCTGGAATCGAACCACTCCGCATCATGAAAATCATAATGTATTGCCATGGTTAATCTGAAAAATAGCCTCGACTTCCATATCTGCACCAAGCGGCAGTGCTCCTACCTGAAAAGCACTGCGTGCCGGAAAAGGCTCTTTAAAGTATTGTGCATACACAGCATTTACAGCTTTAAAATGAGTTATGTCTGCAAGAAATACTGTTGTTTTAACCGCATTATCAAGACTTGTTCCAGCGGCTTGTGCAATGACCGAAAGATTTTTGAAAACCATGTGTGCCTTATCCTCAATACTTCCATTCACAAGGTTGCCAGTGACAGGATCAATGGGGAGCTGACCTGATGTAAAAAGCAGATTACCCGTGACTACTCCCTGTGAATAAGGACCTATAGCTGCGGGTGCCTTATCCGTTTTAATGTTTCTTTTTGACATTTTCAATCCTCATCCGTTTTTAATATTTCTTTTTGATATTCCAATCCGCCATAAAACTTCAATAGAACCCACGTAGCAAAACGAGGTATTTGCTTTGCAATAATTATGGTCTGTTAAAAACTCAACACCCGCTTGCGATTTTAGTTTACTTGCTTTTTCCTTAACTGACGCGTATCTCCAACTCTAATAGTTAGATTTACAGAGTCAAAATATTCAATAAGAGGTATTACATATTTTCTGGATATCTGGGTCATCTCCTTGAACTGCGGAGTTGTTATTTCTCCTTCCTTCAGAAGAAAGTCAACAAGCTCTTTTTCAAGGTTAGTAATTGCATTCACATCAAAATAGAGATCATCTTTGGTTTTAATAACTTCTTTCTCATCAATAAGCATCTGCAGAACATCTCTGCCTGTTTTCTGGTCAACATCAAGCTCACCGCACACATCTCTGAAAAATGGTGGTGTAAGTCCTGTCTGTTTGTATATTGTGGCAATTTTTTCCTTTGCATCCTGAAGATCTACCTGCAAAGCAACTTTATGCGTGGAAAGCCTTATGTCGTTTGCTTCATGTACTATATTGCCGTCTTTGACAAGCTTTGCTACTACTAACGGGAAAAGTTTTGATTCCTTATCCCTAAATGCCCTAAATTTGGATTTGAGTTCCTGCTTTGACATGCTCTCCTTCAGGGGATTTTCCTTATGATACTGTTCAAGCTTTACAAGTATTTCAAGACAAAGCCTATCAAACACATTGCCGTGAACAAAAAGGCGTTTGTCCTTGTCAGTTTGGATAATCTGACGGGATGCCAGCATTTTTTGAAGAACCGTTTCAAGTTTTTTGTCAGCAATACTTGTCATTATGCGAAGATTGGCAAAAGAGATTCCAGAAAAACCGCTCTGGCTGATAAAAAAGGAGATACTCTGTTCAGAATCGTTTTCAACAAGAGCATTCAGACCATGGATAATCTCTTGGTTGAACAGCTTGTGTTTTCTTGGCACCGGATTTAAGATATGACCCCCGCCAATGGTTTTGACCGGAGAGTAGTTCCTGATAACAAATCTGTCCCCATTTACACAGCAGACAGGAGATTCAAGTCTTATCTGTACCGGAGCTGTATCTCCTGGCATCAACTCTTCCCTGTCCAAAAGAATGACATTCCCCATAATTTCACTGGTTCCGTAATGAAAACGAACTCTGGTACGCGGTTTTGCGGATTTGACATTGCTTGAAAGATAGTGGAGATTGGCATCAACCATATAACTTGGTTTCAGAGTGTCTGGCGTGGAGAGGATATCACCTCTGTTTACAAGCTCTTTATCCAGTCCCTGGAAGTTAATGGCTGTTCTGGTGCCGGCAGATACTGAATCAACGCTTTGCCCGTGAACCTGAATGCCTCTCACTTTTGATGTTATCAGAGAAGGAAATACCATGATGGTATCGCCCACATTTATTCTGCCAGACGCAAGAGTCCCGGTGATGACAGTTCCAAACCCCTTCATGGAAAATACCCTGTCCACCGGCAGTCTGAATATTGGCGAAAATGGGCGTTCCGGTATATCGTTGCAGAGTTTGTCAAGCGTTGTCCTGAAGAGATCCAAGCCCTCTCCGGTAGTAGAAGATAAAGGTACAACCGGGGCATTCTCAAGAAATGTGCCTTTTGTAAGTCCTCTGATATCTTCTAACGCAAGCTCCATAAGTTCTTCATCAACAAGATCAATTTTTGTCATGGCAATAAACCCGTATTTTATACCCATCAGAGAGCATATCTCCATATGTTCACGAGTCTGCGGCATTACCCCTTCATCAGCAGCAATGGTCATGGCAACAAGATCAATCCCGCTTGCACCTGCCACCATATTTTTAACAAACTTTTCATGTCCAGGCACATCAACAATTCCCACCACATTGCCGTCAGAAAGAGTAATAGATGCAAAACCAAGTTCTATTGTTATGCCCCGCTCTTTTTCTTCTTTAAGCCGATCCGTCTCTATGCCTGTCAACGCTCTGATGAGGCTGGTTTTTCCATGGTCAATGTGTCCTGCTGTTCCAAGAATAATTTGTTTCAATTCTCTCCTGCTCCTTTCAGATCATGGACATTATTATAGAGCCATATCTTTACGGGTTAATCTTTCTTGTTTCTGTTTCTCATCATCTGCATTATGTATGATGCTGCAACAAGACCGATACCCATGGTAACCCCATGATACACTGACCACTCCGGTCTAAAAATTCTTGTCAGTAAGATACCAAACACCATGCCTAAAATTAGTCTTGCAACAAACACATAAAAATCGTTCATATAAAATTTATCCTAAATTAATAACCAGTATTAT